>JBQTKE010000106.1:0-11761 GCA_052386435.1 Myxococcaceae bacterium | reverse complement strand
GCCATCGACAAGCTCCTCTCGGAGCAACGCACGGAGCCGATTCGCGTGGTGCATCTGGGTGACTCGCTCAGCGCGGCGGACCACATCTCGGACATGGTCCGCGCGCGTCTGCAGCGTCGCTACGGCTCGGGTGGCAAGGGCTTCCTCTTCGTCGATCGGCCAACGCGTTTCTCCGGCCGGAAAGTTCGCACCGGCGAGGCGAGCGGCGGTTGGAAGGTCGCCAAGCTCACCGACACCAAACCTCCGCGCGACATCGGTTTCTCCGGCGTGTCGTTCAATGCGGGGAACAACTCGCAAGAGAAGACCGAGTTCGAGGTCGATCCGGCCTCTCGCAAAGCAGAGGTGTTCTACGTCTCGCAGCCCAACGGCGGCAGCGTTGAGGTGAGGTCGGACGGCAAGACCGTGGCGAACATTGCCACTGTGAAGTCGCAGTCCGAGCTGGGCTTCATGCAGGTGCCGCTGCCGCAGGGCGCGAAGAAGGTGCAGCTGCTCACCCGCGGTGGTCCCGTTCAGATTCACGGCCTCTCCTTGGAGAGCGAATCCGCGGGGATGGTCTACGACTCAATTGGTCTGCCTGGCGCCACCGCGGCGGTATTCTTGCGCGCGGACGAGAAGGTGTTCGCGCAGGAGCTGGCGCGGCGCAATCCTTCGCTCGTGCTGGTGATGCTGGGGGGCAACGAGGCGTACCGCTTCGACAAGGGTTGGGCGCAGCTTCCGGAAGTGAAGGACTCCAGCAACCGGCTGCTCGCGCGCATTCGTAAAGCGGTGCCCAACTCCGCGTGCCTGGTCACCTCGCCCATGGACGCGGGGTTCAAGACGGTGGGCAGCGACATCCGTCTGCGCAAGGGAACGCTCGAGGTCGCGAACATTCTGCGCGAGGTGGCGTTCAAGAATGGCTGCGCGTTCTGGAATATGTACGCGGCGATGGGCGGCGAAGGCGCGGTGCGGCGCTGGCTCGCGGCCGGGTTGATGAATGAAGACCTGGTCCACCCTCGCGCGAAGGGCGCGGACCTGATGGGTCACCTCATCGACTTCGCCATCGAGCGCGCGTTCAACGCCCAGCCGCCGGCGCCAAAAGCGACCGCGAACCTGGATGAGAAAGAGCGGCAGAAGCTGGCCACTGCCGCCGCGGAGAAGCTGGATCCTCCGGGGCTCATCAACCCGAGCGTGCTCGACCGCGTGTTCGACAAGCTGCGCCGGCTCGAGTCTGGTCAAGGTGGCCGCGTGGGCCTGGTCCAGTTGGGCGCTTCGCATACCGCGTCGCAGATGTTCACGGATGAATTGCGCGAGCGCATGGTGAAGCGCTTCGGCGGCGCGGGCCGCGGCTTCATCGCGCTGGGGGACAGCACGCCCCGCTTGGCGAAGTCGCGGATCATTCGCGAGAAGGCCGGGACGTGGGAGATCTCCGACGCGCTCAACGCCGCGCCGGGACAAGCGTGGAGCCTCACCGGCAGCCGCCCCGAGGGAAACCCCGGCGCGTCGATGAGCATCTCCTTCTGCGACGGCTGCGAGCCCACCAAGGACAAGGGCCACGTGGAGCTCTACTACTTGGAAGAGCCGAAGATGGGCCGGCTGCAAGTTCTCATCGACGGACAGAAGGTCGCGGAGCTGCCCCGCAAGACTCCGAAGGCGATGTCCGCGAAAGTGGAGAGCTTCCCTGTCGTGGGGCAGAGCCACCGCATTCAAGTCAAGGTCATGGGCCCCGCGCCGGCGACGGTGTTTGGCGCCGCGTTCGAGCTCGACAAAGAGGGGATCATCTACGACGCGCTGGGATTGCCCGGTGCGACGTCGATCGTCGCTGACAACTTCGACAAGGAGGCGTTCGCCACGCAGCTGCGTCCGCGCAAGGCGGATCTCTTCGTCCTTTTCTACGGCACCAATGAATCTGGGCTCGCGGATCTGAACGTCGACAACCTGCGCGAGCACTTCACCTCTTTGCTGCGCACGCTGAAGAAGACCTCTGAAGACGCCAGCTGCCTCGTGGTCGGCCCCACGGATCGCGCGAAGAAGTTGCCAGATGGAAGCTGGGTGGACGCGCCTTCGCAGATGAAGGTCATTCGTCTTTACCGAGAGGTCGCGACGAAAGAGGGCTGCGCATTCTGGTCCGCGCGCGCGGCGATGGGCGGCAACAAGGCGATGTTGCGTTGGCGACGCATGGATCCGCCGCTGGGCAATGCAGATGGCGTGCACCTGACCTCACGCGGCTATGCGTGGTTGGCGCGCGTGCTGCTGGACGATCTTCTGGGCGCATACGAAGCGCCGTTCAAATCCGCCGTGGGCAAGGTGGAGGCGCCGTAACGCCGTGTACTTTCACAGCGCCCAATTTCTAATCTTCGTGCTGATCGCGTGGTCGCTCTACTGGGCGGTCCACCGGAATCACAGGGCGCGCGTGGCGGTGTTGCTGATCGCGTCGCTCATCTTCTATGCGGCGTTCTCGCCCTTCCCGATCTTGATCTTCGCGTGGTGCGCGCTGGTGGACTGGCTGGTGGCGCGCGGCATGGAAGCGACGACCGTTCAGCGCACGCACAAGGTGCTGCTGGCGGTCTCCGTCATCTCGAACCTGGCGATCCTCTGCGTCTTCAAATACGCGGACCTCTTCTACCGCACGACCTCCGAGCTGCTCGCGCACGTGGGGATCGCCGTTCGCTACGAGCCGACGGGCCTGCTCCTTCCCGTCGGGCTCTCCTTCGTGGTGTTCCAGGCGATCAGCTTGACGGTAGACATCTATCGAGGCGAGCTGCGCGGCTACCACTCGTACTGGGAGCATCTGCTCTTCCTGCTCTTCTTCCCGCAGATCGTCTCAGGCCCCATCACGCGCGCGGAGTTCACGCTCAAGAAGTTCAAGGAGGTCCCCAAGCTCACCCAGGACGAAGGGGCGGCGGCGCTGTATCGAATCGCGATCGGTCTGGCGAAGAAGCTGCTCATCGCGGACGTGCTGGCGAACCAGATCGTCGACCGCGTGTTCGAGCACCCGGCGATCTACACGTCCGCCGAGTGCACGATCGCGGCGATCGCGTACACCTTTCAGATCTACTGCGACTTCTCCGCGTACTCGGACATGGCGATCGGCATCGCGCGGCTGTTCGGGTTCAGGTACCCAGAGAACTTCAAGAAGCCGTACCTTGCCAAGAACCTACAGGAGTTCTGGAACCGCTGGCACTTGAGCCTGTCGACCTGGCTGCGCGATTACCTGTACATCCCGCTGGGCGGTAACCGGCACGGCGCGGTCCGCGAGATGATCAACGTCCAGATCGTGATGCTGCTGGGCGGCCTCTGGCACGGCGCGGACTGGCGGTTCGCGCTCTGGGGCATCATTCACGGCGCCGGCCTGGCCCTCACCAAGCTCTATTGGTGGATCCGCGGCGGCAAGCCCAAGACCCATTCCCTGCCCGGGGTGGCGATTGGGATGCTGGCGACGTTCACGGTTGTCGTGCTCACCCGCGTCTTCTTCCGCGCCAAGGACATTGGCCACGCGGTGGAGTTCTTCAAGCAGATGGCGGAGCGGACCATTGGCTTCGAAAACGTGAGTGAGTTGGCATGGATCGGCCTCGCCGCCGCCGTCGCCACCCACTTCATTCCCAAGTCGATCTACGACTGGACCAACATCCAGTTCGTTCGTGCCCCGGTTTACGCCCGAGCAACGTTCCTGGTGCTGCTCGTCCTCGCGCTGCGTCAGGTCTCCACTCTGGAAGTCCGGCCGTACATCTACGCTCAGTTTTGATCCTCTTTCAGACCCTGAGCTTGCCTGCGCCGTACCCTGTCGGATAGCAAGGCGGCCCTGGGCTTCACTACCCTCTGCCGTTTCTTTCCGCGGGACCCCTGGTCATGAACGTTTCCTTGCGCCTGATTTTCCCTTCGCTGCTCCTTTCGCTGACTGCTTGTCAGTGTGGAGGAGGCGGCGGCTCGAGCGATGGCGGCGACGGGGATCTCTCCACGCAAGTCGTGGCGCTGGTGATCACGCCTTCAAACGCGACCTACGAGACCGACGGGGTCACCGCGGCGACGGCGACTTACTCGGCGAAGGCGACCTTCGGCGATGGACGCACGGAAGATGTGACCACCAAGGTGATCTTCAATCTGCTCAATGGCGAGCTGGGCAAGTTCACGGGCAATGCCTTCACGTCGACCTTGGACCGTGGCGGCAAAACGACGGTGAGCGCGTCCTATGGGATGCAGTTCGGCCTCACGTCGGTCACGGTCAACTTGAAGCGGTCGGTAAATGATCCTTCGGCCACCAACCTTCCGGCGGACTTGCCCACCAAGTTCACCGGAGCTCCCAACGCGGGCCGCGCTCCCAAGCTGGTGTATCCGAACGACGGTGTGCTGCTCCCGCCGAACTTAGGGAAGCTGGAGGTTCATTACCTCCCCGGCGCGGGCAACACGGTGTTCGAGCTTTCTTTCGAGAGCGCGTACAGCCACGTGAAGGTTTACCTGCGTTGTCCCAACCCGACGGCCGGAGGCTGCATCTACCAGCCGGATCCCTGGGTGTGGCGTGCGCTCGCGGCGACGAACCGCGGTGCTGAGCCGGTCATCGCGACGTTGCGCGGAACCGATGACGCCGCGGCGACGTTTGGTCAGTCCGCGGATCTCTCGTTCAGCTTCTCCAACGATGACATTCAGGGCGGCCTCTACTACTGGACCACGACGGTGCCTACGTCGATCAAACGGTTTGACTTCGCTTCAGACAAGACCGTCGCGGATGACTTCGCGGATGCGACGACTGTGAATGCTTCTGGAGTCAACTGCATTGGATGTCACGCGCTTTCCCGCGACGGCAAGAAGATGATCGTGGAGGTTCAGGGATCGGAAGACGGACGCATTGCGCTGCTGGACGTCGCGAAGAAGAACAAGCTCATTCCCTTTCCGCTCGCGGCGCGCAGCTTCTTCTCGTCGTGGAACCCGGACAGCACCAAGTTCGTGGGCGTGGACGATCGCAAACCGGACGGACGCCCCGCGAGCGTTGGCGACATGGCGGGCGCGGATTTCAATCTGCGAATCATTGATGGTGCGAATGGCCAGCTTCTGCAGAGCATCGCGGGGACGGGAGCGGTGGACCGCGTGGCGAACCACCCGGACTGGTCCGCCGATGGAAAGACGATCGCGTTCTCTCGCGTGGAGCGGAAGGGACCGCGCATTCCTGGGCCGTCACTGCAGTGGCCGACCAATGGTGGCATTGGCCTTGTCACGCAGGACGCGAACGGAGCTTGGAGCGCGCCGGTGGACGTCGTTCCGCACAGCAATGGCAAGAACCGCGTGTATCCGGCGATCGCGCCCAGCAGCGACTATCTGGTGTTCGGTGAGTCGACCTGCGCGACGGGGAACGAGGGTCTCGACTGCGACGGGGACACGGACGTGAACATGCGCCTGTACGCGGCGAAGCTGGGCGCGAGCGCGACGGTCGTGGAGTTGGCCAAGGCGAACGCGCCGGGCATTCAGGACAACGGCGTGACGACGCTTACCAACTCGTTCCCCAAGTGGAGCCCCTTCAACTTCCAGCGCACGGGTGAATTGGGCAGCAGGCTGCAGTGGGTGACGTTCTCGTCCTCCCGCGGCTACGGGCTGCGCGCGCCGGGTTCGAAGGTGTGGCTGTGGATGGTGGCCATGGATCCGGACAAGGTGAACCAAGGGCTGGATCCCAGCTATCCCGCGTTCTGCTTGCCGTTCCAGGATCTGGCGACGTCGAATCACATTGCGCAGTGGACCACGGTCGTGGTGCCGAACATCAACTGAGCTCCGAATAGCGAGAGAGATCGCTAAACAATCACCCAGACCTTGGGTGGCGGCGCGTCGACCATCCCGGTCGCGCGCAGCTCATTGAGCGGGCTGCCCACCCGTTCGCGTCGGGTGACGATGACGCCGTCGCTCGAGCTGACCGGGGTCCAGCGTGGGTTGACCGGCGGCCGCGAGAACAACCCAGAGTAGAACAGGGAGCATTCGTGGCGAGTGTCTCAGACCCGTCAGAGTGGACGCCAGGGGGACAACAGTCTGGGTGTCGGATGACGGGCAGAAGTCTCGCTCTCCGGTCGTTCAGGGAGAGGATTTTTGCTAGCGAGGGGGGTGGCCGTTTCGGAGCGCGAGGAGTTCTTCGGGTGGAGGCATCAGCGACACGACCGCCGGCGGAGGTATTGATCGTTGATGATCACCTCTCCAACTTGATCGCCCTCGAGGCGGTGTTGGAACCGCTTGGTCAAAAAACTGTCCGAGCGAGCTCTGGCGAACAGGCGCTCAAGCTGCTCCTGAGTCGGGAATTTGCCTGCATCCTTCTCGATGTCCAGATGCCCGGGCTGGACGGCTTTGAGACAGCTCGCCTCATCAGACAGCGCGAGCGCAGCCGACACGTTCCCATCCTTTTTTTGACGGCGATCAGTCGCGAGGACTGTCACATCGTCCGCGGCTACGCGTCAGGCGCGGTGGATTATCTGGTCAAGCCCTACGACCCGGAGCTGTTGCGCGCCAAGGTTCAGGTCTTCGTTGAGTTGTTCTTGCGCGAAGAGAAGGTGCGCGAGCAGGAGCGCGACCTTGCGGAGCGTCAACACCAACAAGCGCGCGAGCGAACTGAACAGGAGCGGGAGAACCTGCTGCAGGAGTTGCAAGCCGCGGTGAAGATGCGCGACGAGTTCCTCGCGGTGGCAAGCCACGAGCTGAAGACGCCGCTCACGCCGCTTGCGTTGAAGCTGCAGAAAGTGTCGCGCGCGCTCGATGCGTCTCCCGAGGTCGAAAGCGCCCCGTTGATGCGAAAGGACGCGGAGCTGCTCAAACGCCAGGTGAAGCGGCTCTCCGCTCTCGTGAACGACTTGCTGGACGTCTCGCGCTTTGCGAGCGGACATGTGCGTCTGGACTTGGAAGAGCTGGATCTCTGCGAAGTGGCCAACGATGTCTGCAGCCGCTTTGAGGCCGAAGCCGACCGGGCGGGTTGTCCGCTCGACGTGACCTGCGCGACTTCTGTGCATGGAAAGTGGGACCGGCTCCGCGTCGAGCAGATGCTCACCAACCTGCTCTCCAACGCGTTCAAGTACGGGACGGGCAAGCCGGTGCGGGTGGAAGTGAGCGCGGACGCGACGGACGCTCGAATCACCGTGCGCGACGAAGGGATTGGGATCGCGCCTCCTGTGCTGGGGAAAATCTTCGACAAGTTCGAGCGCGGTGTTTCAGATCGCCACTACGGCGGCCTGGGCCTGGGCCTCTACGTCACCAGACAGATCGCTCTGGCGATGGGTGGGAGCGTGAGCGCCGAGAGCACGCTCGGCCAAGGCGCGAATTTCGAGATCCGACTTCCGCTGCGGAACGCGCCTCACCTCCAGACGCCTGACGCATAGCGCGCTCCGCCCGAATCCTGCTCTGTAGCGCGTCCGACGCGGCCTTAGCGGTTCGCGGTGGGAACGCCCTTCTTCTTCTTGAGCGGCTCCGGAGCGAACACCACCTCTTCATCCATCAGCTGCCCCATCTTCTCCGCCTTGGCGCGCGCGGCTGGGTACTCCTGTGCGGGGATTCGCTCGCAGGTCTGGGTGAGCGACTGCTGAATGCGCAGCACGCCCGGCGCGGGGGTGACGGTTCGCGAGAGGCGCAGGCATCCCGCGTCCACGGTGGCGCTGGTTGGCACACGCGTCGCCATCATCCCTTCCGGTGCCTTGAGCTCGACGGACCATTCGTACTTGGAGGGCGCTCCCAAAAGCAGCGAGAACTTGCGCTCTGACAGTGCGAAGCGGCGCTGCGGATTCCAGTCGATGGGAACTTTGAGCCGCAGCTCCGTTCCTTCCTTGCGCACGAGCGAAGGCGCGTCGAACGCCACCGAGATGACCGCGGGCTTGCGGAGGTCCACGAGCTCAAACTTCTTCAGCGTTCCACCGGAGAAGCCGTTGGAGACCATGTGCTGCAACCCCTTGCGCAGGGCTTCGGGGTTGCGGGCGCCGCGGCGCAGACCGGAGCCGGTGCTTCCCACGCCAGAGAGCTGCAGCGTGCCGGTGGCGGAGCCGTCCTTGGCGATCTCGATGCGCGTCGCCGTCTGCGTCAGGTTCATCTCCGGCGCCTGATACGGGATCTCGTGCCAGCCGAACTTGCCGCTGAAGGGATCGAGCGTGAGTGACTGGGTTCCCACGTCGTCGTCGCGAAGGCTCTCCACGTCGAGCATGTCCGCGGTGGGATCGTAGAACCGCGCTTGGGCGATCCCTTTCTGCGCCGGGACGTAGACGATGGCGTGATCAAACTGCTGCATCGGGATGTCCTTCATCACCGGTCCGCGCGGACGCGTGCGCACATCGGCGAACTTCACGTCGATGCCCGCCTTCTTCGCGAGCGCGATGAAGAGCACCGCCTTGTCCTTGCAGTCGCCATAGCCGCGCTGGAGCACCACCGGCGCCGCGTGGGGCTTCACCCCGGCGATGAAGTTCTCGTAGTCCTGCTGGTAGCGGATCTCCTCCATCAAGAACGTGTGCAGCCGGTTGATCTTCTCCTGCTGCGAGTCCACGCCGGCGAAGAGTCGCTTTGCTACCGCGTTGAGCTCTGGAGAATCGCGGAAAGCGTCTTGGAGCAGCGCCTCCTCCCACTTCAGGAAGGTGTCCCAGTCCGGCACGGTGCTGATCGCGATGTTGGCCAGCACTTCGTTGCCGGTGGGCATGTCCGGCTCGGGCAAGACCGGCGCGACGTCCTTCGCGAGATACGCCACGCGCGTCTGGTCGCCGCTGTCTGTCTCCTGGCGCAGAAACTCGCCGACCTTGCGCTCGTGGAGCTGCGTCCCTTTGGGCAGGTAAAGAATCCATTCGCTGCGGCTGCGTTGATCATTCACGCCCTGGAACGAAAAGCTGCGCGCCAAGTGCTTTGCCAGATAACCGACGGGCGCGACGTCGAGTCGGTATTGAAGGACGATGGTTGAGCCGACTTGGAGGCCGCGGTAGCGAACTTCTCGGCCGCGCAGCGACGAGGCCTCGGCGCGACGGCCCGCGGGATCCACCGCGTAGGCGTGAAGAATCCGCGGTCGCCCCGGTGCCAGGTGCTGCACCATGATCCGATCTCGTCCTTCTTGGTTCAGCGCGTGAGCGATCAGCGTGACCAGGTTGACCGTGCTGCCGTCGGACTTGAGCTGCGACACCTCGTGGTCGAGCAGATAGGCGACGTTCGCACCCGGCACCGCGCTGACGGACGCGCGCGAGGCGACGATCGCATCCAGCTCCTTCTCGCTGGGGACGTCCCGCGCCCAGCTCCCGCCTTCGACCGGCGCGAGATACGCGAGCCGGTTCGCCAAGCGCTCGTCGTCCGGGTTCCGCTCCAACGCCTGCTGCCACTCGTCGAGCGCGCGCGTGCGATCTCCCGCCTGATACGCGATCGCGGCGAGGCCCAAGCGCGCCTCGACCGAATCCGGGTTGAGCGTCAGCAACCGCGCCAGTGCCTCCTCCGCCGCGGGACGGTTTCCCTCCCGTCGGTAGATCTCCGCGAGCCGCAGCCACCCCACTGACCACGTCGGGAACGCCTCCGTCAGGACCAGCAGGCGCTTCCGCGCTCGAGAGAGATCTTCCTCCGACGAGAGCAGCTCCGCGCTGCGGCGCAGCACCTCAGCGTGGTGCGGCAAAACATCGATCAGTCCCTCGTAGAGCTTCGCCGCGCGATCGCGCAGTCGCAGCCCTTCGAAGCACGAGGCCAGCTCCAGCTGCACGGCGGTCCACTTCGGCCAGCGTCGGTCTGTCTCAGACAGCGCGTTGCAACGGTCTTCCGTCCAGCCCTCGTTTTCGAACAACGCGGCGAGCTCTCGCCAGGCGGCGCTGACTTCGGGTTGAGACGAGGTGACACCGAGCAGTGCCTCGCGGGACTTCTGCTTCAACCCCTGCTGACGCCAGAAGCGCGCTTGCGCGACCTGGAACATCGGCAAGTCTCGACCATAGGTCGAGGCGAGCGTACCCAGCACGTCCGCTGTCTTGTCGCGATCGCCGTGCTCCCAAACGGTGGAAGCAAAGAGCTCGGAAGCAGCGACAGAACCTGGAGCAGCAGCGAGCATCGACTGCGCCGCATTCACCGCGTCCGAACCGCTCACGCTCTGCCGCACCCACTGGGCGGCGTGGTACGCGCGACGCGCCGAACCTTCGGGCAATTGCTCCACGCGTGCGCGGATCAGCGTGATGAAGTCCACCGGCTTTCCCGGCGGCACACCTTTGAGCGCGGCAGGGGCATCGCTGGGAAGAGCAGAGAGCTCGGTGGCGGCGTCGCCTCCCTTGCGGGTGAAGCGCACTCGCAGAGCCCACTCGCCTTCCCCGTGCGCGGACTTGATCAACACCGCGTTCGCGCCGGCGCGCAGTCGGACGGGGATGACGAATTGATCAAAGAGGAACGCGTTGACCAAGCGCGCGCTGAACATCTCCGTGCCATTCACCCAGACCTTCACGCCATCCGAGCTGGAGACGCGCAGCTCGTAGTCGCCATCAGCGGGCGCTTTCACCGCGCCTGCCGCGTAGGCCACTGCCCAACGGGACGGAGTGAACGCATCGCTCAACGAAAGCTGTCCACGGTAGTCCGCTTGCGAAGTTGAGCGCCAACCCACTTTGACCACCGCGCCGTCGTACTTCGTCTTGAAGTCGACCGCGTCCTCGGGAGGCAGCCGCATGTCGAAGCCCTTGCCCTGGTCGTTGTCCCACGCGCCGATCAACGCCAGTGGGAGCATTGGGCCAAGCCGCTCTTGTGCCGTCTTCAGACAACCGCGGTCGCCCCGAACATGGCAGCTCAGCGCCAACGCTTCCGCGGCGCGCGTCCTGAGCGCGGGTGAGGGATGGTCCTGCGAGAGCGATTGAAGGAGCTCCTCGTAGCGATCGCGCTGGGGCTGGGTGAGTGAGAGATCCGCTAGAAGCTCGAAGTGGTACGGCGCGGCGACGTTGCCAAGATCCGCCAGCGCGAGGAGCAGATGATCCACCCGCTCCGGCTCAAGCCCGCGCAGGAAGGCCAGCCGCTCGGCCAGCTCGTGATAACCCGCCGATTCGGGCGCCGCTTGCTCGGCTTGAACGACCGCGACCTCGAGTCCCTTCACGTCGGTCGCTTTGTAGAAGGCCTCGATCGCTTCATTAAGCGCACTCGGCGCGGGCGTGGCGACCTTCAGCGCGACCGGTGGGAGATGACTCGCACAAGCAGCCGAGAGCAATGACGCGAAGGCGAAGGCTCGGAAGGACATAGGCGTGAACATTGTCCTGCCCAACCCTCACCCACAAGGAAGACTTCCCGCACTCACTGTGTCGCCCTGTCCGGCGCGCTTACGCCAACCTAGCCAAAGAGCTCGCGGACCTTGGCGAAGAAGGACTTCGATTGGGGGTGGCTCTCTTCTCCTGAGATCTCCGCGAATTTCTCCAGCAGCTCGCGCTGCTTCCCCGAGAGCTCGGCGGGCGTCTCGACAATCACGCGCACGTGCTGATCCCCGCGTGCACCGCCGTGAAGATGAGGCACTCCCTTCCCTTTCAACCGGAAGACTTTCCCCGTCTGAGTCCCGGCGGGGATCTTCATCTTCACTTTGCCGTCGAGAGTCGGCGCGTCGATCTGCGCGCCCAACGCGGCCTGCGTGAAGGAGATGGGAACTTCGCAGAGAACCTCGTAATCCTCGCGCACGAAGAGCGGGTGTTCGCGCACGTGAACGACGACGTAGAGATCTCCAGGCGGACCCCCTGCATCACCCGGTTCGCCTTCACCTGACAGACGAACGCGCGTGCCCGTGTCCACGCCCGCGGCCAACTTAGAAGACTCAGAAAAAAACGCCGCCACATTCGATGATCGACGCGCCTCCGAGCCCACCAAC
>JBQTKE010000105.1:0-5567 GCA_052386435.1 Myxococcaceae bacterium | reverse complement strand
GAACGGCGAGGTCTTCTCCGCATCCATCCGCTGGTCGAACACGCGGGGTAGACCCTAGCAACCGCCCAGCGTGCGCGATATGGACTCGTGCATGGCGGACAATCCCAAAGCCCCCGAAGTTCAGCTGCAGATTCAGCTCGATGACGACATCGCCAACGGGCAGTACGTCAACATGGCGCTGGTCAACCACACGGAGACTGAGTTCACGCTCGACTTCATCTACGTGCAGCCACAGCAGCCGAAGGCCAAGGTGCGTTCGCGGATCATCACCAACCCGAAGCACATGAAGCGGCTCCTGCTTGCGATTCAGGACAACATTCGCAAGTTCGAAGCGAAGCACGGCACGATTGAGCTGAGCGACGGCGAGAGCCCGATTCACTAAAGGCGCCATGGCTTCCGCGGATCTCTACTCGCAGCCCATGCATGACTTCGTCCGGTCGCTGCAGGACGAGATTTGTGCCGCGCTGGAGAAGAGCGACGGGGCCGGGAAGTTTCGCGAGGACGCGTGGACTCGGCCGGGAGGGGGTGGCGGGATCTCGCGCGTGCTCGAGGGCGGCGCGGTGCTGGAGAAGGCGGGCGTGAATACGTCGCTGGTTCACGGTGAGCTTCCGGCGCAGTTTGCGCAGCGGCTGCAAGGGGAGGGGACTGCGTTCCTCGCGGTGGGGATCTCGCTGGTGCTTCATCCGGTGAATCCGAACGCGCCCACGACCCACGCGAATTTTCGGTACATCGCGCAGGGATCGAAGGCGTGGTTTGGCGGGGGCGCGGATCTCACGCCGTATTACTTGTTCGATGAGGACGCTCAGCACTTTCACAGCAGGCTCAAGGCTGCTTGCGATCGCCACGACCCTGCGTACTACCCGCGGTTCAAGAAGCACTGTGATGAGTACTTCTTCCTGAAACACCGCGGAGAGACTCGCGGCATTGGGGGGCTCTTCTTTGAGAACATGGGCGGTGCGCCGGAGAAGGAGTTCGCGTTCGTTCAGGATTGTGGGCGGTCATTTCTTCCCGCGTACCTTCCGTTGCTCGAGCGGCGGAAGCATCAGGCGTTCTCCGCGGAGCAGAAGCGGTGGCAGCTGATTCGGCGGGGGCGCTACGTCGAGTTCAACCTTCTCTACGATCGCGGGACGATCTTTGGGCTGGAGACCAATGGGCGGACGGAGTCGATCTTGATGTCGCTGCCGCCCAGTGTGGCTTGGGTTTATGACCACCAGCCGGTGGCGGGGTCTGACGAGGCGAGGCTGGTTGAGGTTCTGAGATCGCCTCGCGGGTGGCTCTGAGAAGCCGTCCCTCATGAAGTCCGGGCGGTGACGTTGAACGGAGACGCCTTACTGGCACTGGCCTCCGACGATGAACGGTTTGGGGCCTACGACGTTCGGTTGGGTGCAGGAGCCGTGGACGTGAAAGGCGATTCTTCCCGCGCCACCGCCACCTCCGCCGCCTCCGTTGCCAGCACCGGTGCCTTCCTGGCCGTCTTCTGCGTCGTCGTTTTCGGTTCCGCCTGCGCCACCGACTCCCCCGTTGGCGTTGAGCGGGGCTTGACCTCCGGCTGCGGGATTGAGATCCGCGACGTGACCATCCGCACCGGAGTCTCCAGTTGCAAGGAGGCCTCCGTGACCTTGGCCGCCACCTCCTCCCTGCGCGGTGAGGGTCGCGGTGGTCTTGAGATCCAAGGTCGCCGCTTCGAGAAGAATCGCGCCGCCGCTTCCGCCCCCGCCTCCTCCTCCGTTCGCGTTGAGCGCCCCACGACCGCCGCCACCGCTTGCCGAGATTCGCCCGCCGAGGGTGAGGGTGCCCGCGACGGAGAGCTGCACTGCGCCTCCTGCGCCTCCTGCGCCTCCGCTGGCATTGACGCCGCCGGCGTTTCCGCCAAAACCACCCGAACAGCCTCCTCTCAGCGGCACCAGGGTGGCTACGCCCTGAACGGGACCCTGCAAACCGCCCGCGTTTCGAGGTGAGTCACCGCTCCGTCCACCGTTTCCGCCGCGGATGCCGAAGCCACCCCCCGCGCCGCCGCCTCCTGCTCCTGCCGCTGTCGCGGCCGCGCTCACGGTCAGCGTGCAGCTGGCAACGCCACCCGCGCCGTTGACGGTGAGCGCCGCGCCCGCGTCGATGATTCCGTTGATCACCGCGTCACCAAACACGGCGAGCGCGATGGGTCTGGAGCCGCGCAACCGCAGTGTTGCCCCGGTGGCTACGGTCAGGTTGGAGATGGGGAACACGTAGAGCTCCGCATTTCCCGCGCCTTGCGACACGACCACACCGCGCGGGCCGGGTCGGCCACACCACGTCGTGGGCATGTCGCCCGCGCCGCTCGAATCCACGGTGAGGTTGCAGTCGATGGTGATGGCGTTGCTGGGGACCATTCCCGCGGGCGAGAAGTTCGCGGGCAGGTAGGGAAACGCTTTCGCGCAGGTGCCGTCCGCGGCACAGGTTCCGGTGCCGCATGGCGTCCCCGCGGTGACCAGGCTTTGACCGCACGTTCCGTCACCTTGGCAGAACTGGGTGAAGCAGCTGTTGGTCGGCGGCGTGCAGGTGTACGCGGTCCCGCTGCAGCTCCGGTTGGCGTCGCACTTGTCTCCGCTGGTGCAGGACAGGCCGTCGTCGCAGTTGCTCTGTGCGGGCGCCGCGGCGTAGGTGCACGCGCCCGTGGACGGCGCGCAGGTTCCCTGTCCGGTTTCGCAGCGACCTGGGGTGTTGCAGGCCTTCGGGGCGCCGGGAACGCAGGTGCCGCTTCCATTACAAGTGTCGAGCACGGTGCAGAGGTTGGCGTCGTTGCAGGACGTGCCGTTGGTGCGTGGCGGGTAGACGCATCGACCGGTCGCTGCCGCGCACGCTCCTGCCGTCGCGTAGCAGGCGTTGGGTGGGGTGTTGCACGTGACAGCCGCGCCGCCGGCGCAGCTGCCTCCTGCCCCGCAGGTCTCGCCTTGTGTGCAGAAGTTTCCGTCTTCGCAAGGCTGGCTCTGACAGTCCGCGGTGTCGGCGCAGTCGACCGATCCGTCCCCGTCGTTGTCGAAGAAATCGCGGCAGAGCTCCGCGCTGGCGCCGGTACAGTGTTGGCTCTCGTCGCAGGTGCCGCCTTTGCCACAGGCGCGTCCCATACAGTCTGGATCCACGCAGTCCCGCTTGCCGTCGGCATCGTTGTCGGCCGAGTCGTCGCACGCCGTCTCGGTGCACGCGCCGCCGGCGCAGCTTGAACCCGCGGCACCACCACACGCCTGCGCTTCACACGCGACGTCGTCGCAGTCCTTGCCGCCTTGGCAGTCGTTGTCCACGCTGTCCGAGCACACCTCGGTCGCGCCTGGGTGAATGTCTGGGTTGGCGTCGTCGCAGTCCGGGCCGCCTTGAGCGGCGGTGCGGAACCCATCGTCATCCGCGTCCGCCGCCGCGGTGACGCTCTTAAGCTCGACGGTCACGGGCGTCGCGCCGCTCTTCGGATAGCTGGTCGGCAATTGCTCGGAGATTTCATTGAGTCCGCTGCAGTCTTCGTTCACGTAGCCGCGCGCCTCCAGCGTCACCGCCTCCGGATGTTTTTCTTGGAAGACGGCGACGACCAGCTCGGTTGAGTCGCCGCGGATCATGGGCGCGGTCCGTCGTTCACCGTCGCTGGAGATCGCCGCCAGCTGCACGCAGCGCGCTTTCACGTCGGAGCCGACGGTGATCAGCACCGACAACGCCGGACCGAATTGTTTGCAACTCGTGAGCGCCAGCAGCCCTACCACCGCCACCTGGGAGACACGTCGATGGGAAGGCATGGAAGGCATCCGGCTCCACTCGCGAAAGACAGAGCGTGATTATAGGGGTCTCCTCTCGGGTCAGGAAATCCAACGGCCTGTGGGCATTAACGGGTGGAAATCTGGGGCACAGTGTTTTCTCGCAGGTGTGCTGGAGTAGGATTTTCCGTCAATGAGTCCTGTTCAGCCTCCCAAACCCGCCACGGGTCCGGCCCCTGCCCAGCCCAAGGTCACGTCCGCGGAGTTGGAGAAGGCCGCCAAGAAGGCCACGCAGAAGCTCTCCGACGCGGAGCTGAAGTCGCTGGGCCAGCTCACCACCAAAGATCCTTCTGACAAATTCAGCGCTCAGTCGAAGTCGTCTTTGGAGGGCTTCACCAGCGGATCAACCTCGCTGCTGAAGGGCGTGGGAGAGCTGGTCCCCGATCTCACCCGGCTCACGGATCCGAAAGAGATCTCCAAGCGCTTTGGCGCCGACTTCACCGTGCTGAAGGATCAGCTCCTGGATCGCGCCCTGGACGAGAATGAGAAAGCGGACCGCGCGTTCGAGTTCCTCTCCAAGTACGCCGAGCGCTTCGTCGAGCTCGCCACCAAATCGTCTCCGGTGAAGGCCGGGGATGAAACTTCGGAGTTGGAAGGTCGGCCGGCGCCGGAAGAGGTGAACGCCGACGAGGGGTTCATCGACGGCGAGGGACTGGCGACGAAGGGCGCGAAGCAGACGGACCAGCAGCTCGACGGCAAGCGGATGTCGCGCGAGGACCAAGCCAAACAGGCCCACGCTTTCGCTACGGTCGCGGAGGCTTCGGGCTTCGCGGAGATCAGGGATCACCGCACCGGCAAGACGGGCACTGAGCTGGTCTTCGAGCTGACCCGGGCGAAGTCGGTTCAAGAGTTCCACCAGCGTCTGTCGGAGATGCAGGTAAAGGCGGCGGCTCAGGCAGAAGCGCGAGCCCACGCGGAGAATCAGGGCTCCTTCGCGGGCGCGCCTCCAGTGCGGGAGGCCAGCGAGACCGCGGCGCCCACAGAGCGACGGGTCGAATTGGAGGCCGTGCAGAATCGGCCGGACGGGGTGCGGGTTCAGCCCTGGCAGTCCGAAGCGGGCAAGGTGGTGATGCTCCCCGTCGAACAGCGCCAGAACGAGCTGGAGAGCCCTTCGTCTTCAACGGGCGGCAGCAACAAACGTCTGGGCTCGAACATGGTGTGGAACCTGTTGCACCGGTTCCGCGGCAAGGAGCAGGAAGAGAGCGCTCTGGCCCGCGACGTCTGGGACAAGATCGCTCTGGGCGCCATCCTCTTCTTGTTCGGCACCGCGATTCTGGTGGTGATTCTGGTCAGCCTCTAGTTAAGGTGGCCAGGTTCTGGCTACCGACGATCTCACTCTCGTCAAGCGTGTACGGGGCGGCGACCAGCGCGCCTTCAAGCTCCTCGTCGAGCGTTACCAGCGCAAGGTCTACGCGGTCGCGCTCGGCATGCTCAAAGACAAGGAAGAGGCGATGGACGTCTCGCAAGAGGCGTTCGTCAAGGTCTACAAGTACCTGGACCACTTCAAGGGCGACTCGTCCTTCTACACGTGGCTCTACCGCATCACCTCGAACATCTGCATCGACGTGATTCGCAAGAAGGGCGCTGGCCGCGAGCACGTCGAGTTCGACGAGAGCGTGGCGCTGGACGCGAGCGAGGCGCAGATTGGCGCGCTTGGGTCCAAGCTGGGGACCAATCCACAGAAGAGCGCGCTTCGCAAAGAGCTGGCGGAGAAGATTCAGGCCGCGCTGCAAGAGGTCCCGGAGAAGCACCGAGCGATCCTGCTGCTGCGCGAAGTGGAAGGCCTGTCCTACA
>JBQTKE010000104.1:0-1579 GCA_052386435.1 Myxococcaceae bacterium | reverse complement strand
GTTCTTTCGAGCGATCGAAGAGCTGAACCGAGCTGGCAAACCGGAGCAGGTATTCCTGGCCGTGTTGGAGAGTGCGAGACAGCTCGCCGGTCTGGACTTCTGCGCGGTGACGCTCGTCTCTGAAGTCGACGGCAAACGCGTCCACCGAATCGCGCGGCTGAGCGGAGTCACGGCGCACGGTCGAGCGCTGGAAGGGAAGTTCTTCGAAGACAACAACGGTCTGGTCGCGAATGTCGTTCGCTACGGAGCGCCGCTGCCTGGACGCGAGATCACCGCGATGGATAAGCAGATGATCTTCGATGGCGAGACCCAGGTCCGGGGGTTGGCCGCGCTGAAGATCTTCCCACTCACCGCGGGCGATCGGATCCTCGGCACGTTGGTCGCGGGATCGCGGAAGAAGACCGCGTTGGATGACGACGTGTTGCGGATGCTCGAGGTGATCGCGATCCAAGCCGCGCAGGCGGTGCTGCGCGCGCAGCTCTTCGAGCAGATGGAGCGCATGGCGACGACGGATGGTCTCACCGGGTTGCTCAACCACCGCACCTTCCAGACGCGGGCGGATGAGGCGCTCGCTCACGCCAAGCGCTACTCGCGCAAGTGCTCGCTGATCTTGACCGACATCGATCACTTCAAGTCCGTGAACGATACGTACGGACATCCCATGGGTGATCAGGTGCTCCGTGGCGTCGCGAAGATCCTAAAGGACAAAGCGCGCGACACGGACATCGTTGCCCGCTACGGCGGTGAAGAGTTCGCGATCGTGATGCCGGAAACGGATGCAAAAGGTGCGCACGTGATCGCCGAGCGCATTCGTGAAGCGGTGATGACCGAGGTGTTCCAGACAGAGAGCGGCCCGCTGAAAGTCACGCTCTCACTCGGCATCGCCACCGCACCAGATCACAGCACGGAGAAACAGGCCATGATCGATCTCTCCGACCAGTGCCTGTACTACGCGAAACGCCACGGTCGGAATCAGTCGGTCACCGTTCAGCAGATGCAGCAGGGGAAGCGGCTGGGTGCTGGCGCTGATCACGGACCGGCTGCAGTCGCACAGCGTTAGTGTCTGCATCGCGGCGCGAAGCGTATCAGCGAGCCCCTCCGCTTCGGTGCGTGATGCTCCCGGACGCAGAACAAGCGACACGGCGCCCGTCAGAGATCTCGGTTTGAATCGCGAGAGCCAGTTGCACCCACTCAATAGAATTTCGAGGCGATCATTGGAACTGGTTCTGTGAGCGGCTTCACCGGCGTCAGCAGCTCGTGATTGCGGAGCCGATGCGCCTGGGCTGCACTGGCGATGAGAAGTTGGTCGCGGAGTTCTACGGTCACGAGACCGCGAGGATTGTCGAGCAGGCAACCAGTCAGGTGGTGCATCTCGCCTTCGACGTGTCGCCAAGCCTCGCGCGCGTCTGCCGCCATCGGCCGTCTGCTTTCACCCCTCGAGACTACGGAGTCTCCTTTTCGAGCATCAGAGCGGCGTCGACGCCATGATGCCTTTTCGGTTGCTCTGCTACGTCACCCGAGTTTGGGAGCGGTGGCTGAAGGAAAACCCGAAGGCCAGGAGGCTGCCACCCGTCGTCTC
>JBQTKE010000103.1:0-2565 GCA_052386435.1 Myxococcaceae bacterium | reverse complement strand
ACCGACTCCACCGGGTAGAGCCCCTGGCTCCCGCGGTGCTTCCCCTTCTGCCCCACCCGGCGGCTGCGCGGCAGTAGCCCCGCCTGCACGTACTTCCGGAAGGTCGCCTCCGACAGGCGCACGCCCTTGGGCCGGAAGATTTCGAGGATCACTTTCGACGGGACCCCATTCGGGAAATCCCGCTCGACCCGGTCGATTTGGTCTGGCCGCAGAATCTACACACCATAGACTCCGTTGAATTCTGAGGACTGAGAAAGAGATAATTAATAGGGGATACTAAATAGAAAGTCAACGCGCGCCAACGTGGGTCAAGCGCATGAATCCACTGACGAAAAGGGCGATCACGTGCGTCGCAGGTTGGCGCACATTTCCGCCGTAACTGCCGCGCTTACAGACGATCAGCGAGCGAAGGGCTCGAGCTCGATCGACTGCGAATCGCCTTCTTTTCGGACGACCACGTTCGCGGTTCGGCGAAGAGCGTTGTGGACCGCCCGAATCTTGTGCGGCCCCACCTTGAGCCTGAAACGTTTACTGCCCCGCAGCTCGCCTTGGTACGCGCCGTCGATGAAGAGCTCGGCCCACGGCGTCACTCGAATCGTGACGCTTCCGAAGGCAGGAGTCGCAGGCCCTTCCGTCTCGCCGCTCTCGGCGGGCCGCTGAGTGAACGGCTCAGTGCCCGCGTCCACGCGCTCGGCGGATCGTTGAATCAGGTCGGCCCCTGTCGATCCTTGAGCCAGCTGTCCCGACGCCGCGCCACCACGCTGCAGAGAGACCGTCACCGCGGCCACGCCAATGACCATGAAGAGCCCAAGCGCGGCAAAGAGACCACGCCGCATCCCAACCGTGGCCTTGGCAGCGGGGGGTGGCGCGACCTCACCCGACTTCTTGGCTCGGTCGAAGACGTGCGTGGCCGCGAACATGTTCTCGTCGGGGTTCAGCGGCTTGGGCCGAGAACCACCCTTGCGCATCACCGCCGTGGGCTGACGCACTCCAGCCGGAGCGACCGGCGCCTGCGCACCCGGGGCAGTGCCCTCATCGGAGAGCGTGTCGCTCTCGAGCATCTGCGCGATGTAATGGCTGAGATCCGTGTCCTCAGGACGCTTGGCGTGCGCGAGCATGGCCTGAGTGAGCGCCCGCTCCATCTCTTGCGCGGTCTGAAAGCGCGCCTCCTTGTCACGCAGCAGCGCACGCACGACCAAGGCATCCAGCTCCGGAGGAACATCCGGATTCAAACGCGCGGGCGGCGCAATCACCGTCTCCTGCACCGCGCGCAACACACCCACGTCGCTCTCGTCATCAAAGAGCCGGCCGCCGGTGAGCATCTCCCAGAGGACGATCCCCAACGCGAAGAGATCCGTCCGCGCGTCGACGTCTTCTCCCCTCGCCTGCTCCGGCGACATGTACGCGAACTTGCCCTTGAGCATCCCGGGCGAGGTCAGCTTGTTGCCCGCTTTGGCGATGCCGAAGTCCGTAAGCTTGATCGCCCCGTCGAACGAGAGCAGCACGTTGTGAGGCGTGACATCGCGGTGCACCAGCCCGAGCGGCTGTCCCTTCTCCGTGAGGCGATGCGCGTAACCGAGTCCCCGAGCAACCGCCGCCCCAATCTGCGCGACCAGCGTCGGGGGCATTGGAATCATCTGCTCCTTGGCGCGCTTCCGCAGCTCCCAGAGCGAGCACCCGGCGACGTACTCCATAGCCAAGTAGAAGGTGTCCTGGTGCTTGTCGAAGTCGAAGATCTGAACCAGGTTCGGGTGGTTCAACCGCGAAGCAATGCGCGCTTCGGCGATGAACATCTTCACGAACGAGGGATCGTCCATCAGGTTCGCGCGCACGCGCTTGATGACGATCTCTTTCTCGAACCCCTCTGGGCCCTGCACATCACAGAGGTAAATCTCCGCCATCCCGCCCTCTGCGAGCTTGCGACGGACGCGGTACTTGCCGAGGGGTGTGCCGGGCGAGAGGCTCACGTCAGTTCAGTTTCGACCGGCCCAGCGGCCCGTCCTCGTTCTGGCGTTCCAGCTTCAGCTTCTGCACCGGAGCGAGCTGCGGCGTGACCTTGAGCTGCCGCCGCAGCGAGTAAAAGCCCGGGTGCTCCAGCTGGATCTCCAATTCGTCACCCAGCCTCGCGTCCAGCGTCTTCGGCGTCTTCCCGAGCACCGTCCCGTCGACCGAGAGCATCGCGCCCTCCGGATCACTGTTGAGCACCAGGGCCATGCGGCCATCGGCGATCGGCTGCAGGCGAACCACAGGGAACGACGCCTCACCGGAAGCGGGCAAGGTGATGGACGTTTTGTAGTCGTTGTAGCCAGGTTTGGTCACGACCAGCGGATAGGTCCCCTTCGGCACCGGAGGCAACACGCACGGGGTCCTTTCGGCGACGCGCCTGTTGTTGAAGGTGACCATCGCGCCCGGAGGATCCGAGACGATACGCACCCGCGCAGGAAGCTTCGACGCAGGGACCGCGGCGATGGCCGGAGCGCGCTGACTATTGGCCATGTAGAGCAGCGCGCCAGACACCCCCAACACGACCGCGGCGGCGATTCCGTAAAGCGCGATCCGCGCCTT
>JBQTKE010000102.1:0-14144 GCA_052386435.1 Myxococcaceae bacterium | reverse complement strand
GCAACGCGCTCAGGTAGAGGGCCGCGAAGTGGAGATTCTGTTCCGGGTTGAAGAGCTGTTCTTCGCTTACCTTGGTCCCCGCGATCAGCTCCGCGGTGGAGGGAAGGAGCTGGGCCAGCCCGAGCGCGCCGGCCTTGGAGCGGGTGTTCGGGTTGAAGCGACTCTCCTCGCGCACCAACGCCTGCAGCAGGTTGGGATCGATGCCTTGGCGCGCGGCGCTGCGCTCGACTTCGTTGCGAAACGCATGAGGGAAGGCGACCCGCCAGACTGGAGCGGTCTCCCAAGTGGGGGCGCCGGTGAGCGAGCCCGTGGAAGAGAGGAGCGCGACCTGCTTCTTGTTGCCCCCGTCGAAGAGGACACGCAGATAGAGCGGCTTCGCGTCAGCCGGTTTGTTGGAGAGCTCCACTCGGGACAGCTCGCGCATCGCCTCCGGGAGACCTAAGCGCAAGAGCTCCACCCCGGCCGCGAAGTTGGGATCCGCGAAGAGACTCTCCAGCGCGGCGTCGCGGCGGGTCGACTTTGCCAAGGTCGTCAGAGCGACGCGTGAAGTGGACTCGGTCGTTGTCGGAGCCACGCCTGAGATGGACTTGGGCAGTGCCGTCGCAGCAACGTGCTGCGCCGCGAGACTTCCGTAATACGTCCCGGGCGCAGCCTCGGCGAGGGAGCTGTAGATCGCCGCCGCTCGAGCACGTTCACCGCGGTCCTCGAACAGTCGGGCACGCCAGTACTCCGCCTTGCGCTGCGATTCATCGTCGAGCTCTGCACGCTCCAGCAGATCGAGCGCGCCGCGAGCGTCACCCTTTCTTCGCAGCTCCCAGAAGGACTGAAACACCGGGGCCGATTCTGAGTGGTCATCCTCTTGGGCCGGCGTGGCCTTCGCGGGCGTCGCGCCCTTCAAACGGATCAACGCGAGCCGCGCCTCGGCGCTCGCCGCGCTTTCCATGGAGACCGTTTGATACGTGGCGATCGCCGCGTCGACCGCACCGCTGCGTTCTTGTCCCATCGCCGCGTAGAGCAGGCAGTAGTCCTTCAACGCGGGATACGACTTGGAGAGTTCGAGGAACTCGCGCGTCGCTGTCTTCGGATCATTGGAGCGGAGAGCGGCGAGGGCTCGCATGAACTGAACCGGTGCTGTGTCGCCCGCGCCTTCCCACAACAGGCGTGACCGGCTGTACCGCCCCGCCTCGAACGCGCGCTTGCCTTCCGCCGCCCTGCCATCGACCAGATAGCTGCGCGTCTCCAGCGTCCACCGAGGCCGCACCGAACGTCGCGCCTTGAGGTCCTGACCCGGCAGCTCCGCGCGTTCGCCAGGAGCATTCGCCGTGGCGCATCCCAGTCCCCAAATGAGGAGAAGGACTGAGCTCTTCCAGCGTTGGTTGCGCACGGTGACCCATTGACTGCTTCGCCGGGGAGAAGAGCAACTGATGTGCCTCGCGCACCCACGTCCGCTCCGGCTGGAACACCTGAGCCATCCCCGCGTCACTCCGCCGGGTCGCAAAGGCCCCAGGTCGTGGCTGACCTCGCGCGAGTGCGGAGTGCGCCCATCACCTTGGGCAGACGCAGTCCACTCGCGCCGCAGCCGTGTCGGCGCGCCGCTAGGGCCCGACGACAGAGATCACAGCGCGGTCGAGCTCGATCACCCGCTGCGCGACCTCCTGCACCTGCTCCACAGTCACAGACTGGATCTGCTCCGCGTACTCGAAGAAGTCCTGGTCACCCAGCTCGTAGCAGTGGTCCAAAGCGAGCAGAGCCGCGCGTGCGCTGTTTCTCTGCAGCCCAATCTCATGCGCGCCGATCAGATGTCGCTGCGCGCGAGTGAGCTCCGCTTCCGAGATGCGCTCCTCGCGAACTTTCTTGAGCTCCTGCTGCACACCCGCGAGCGCCGCGTCCAACTTCTCCGGACTGGTTCCCATGTAGACGGCGAAGTAACCGGGATCCAAACCCTCCACCGCGTAGCTGCTCACGCTGTACGCCATGGATCTCTTGTCTCGCAGCTCAACGAAGAGCCGGCCACCTTGTCCCGACAGCAACGTCGAGAGCACCTCCAACGGTCGCCGCCACGCGTCGGTGACGCGCGCGCCCAAGAATCCCAGGACCAAGTGCGATTGTGCGCGCGCCAGCGTCTGGTGCGCCTTCTTCGCGTCCGAAGGCTTGGCCTGAGGCGAGACCGTCGGCGGGGTTCCCACTTTGGCCGCCGATTTTGCGAACGTCTGGTGCGCCAGCTCCAGCACCGCGTTGGCCTTCACATCGCCCACCACGCAGAGCGTGAGCTGCGACGGATCCATGAAGCGCTGGTGATACTCCGCCAACATCTGCTGCGAGATCCGCTCCACTGACGCCGTCTCGCCCAGGGTCGAGAGCCGGTACGGGTGCTGCGGGAAAAGCAGCTTGTGGAATTGATCGAACGCGAGCCCTGACGGCTTGTCCTCGCGCGTATGAATGTCCTGCAACAGCAGCGCGCGCTCCCGCTCCAACTCTTCCGTGGGGAAGGTGGGCCGACTCAAGCACTCCGCGAACAGCGAGAAGCCGCGCTGGAAATGCTTCGAGAGAAACTCACCGCGCATACCCACCGAGTTTCGTCCGGCCTGTCCCGCCAAGCCGCCGGCGAGATCATCAATGAGATGGGAGATCTCCTCCGCGGTGTGGTAGGGCGTGCCACGCGTCATCATCCGCCCCAACATCGTGGTGAGCCCGTTGTTCGCTTCCGTCTCGTAGCGCAGCCCCCCGACGTACGCCGCGCGCACCGCGAACAACGGCACCGCGCGCTCTTCGCGAATGACGACCTTCGCACCGGAAGGAAGCTGCTCCACGATGAGCCGCTGGGCACCGCCGCCCTTGGATGCGTTGATGCGCATGGGCGAGAGCGGAGCGCTGGTGACCTTGCGCGGGAAGGTGAGCTCCGTCGTGTCTGTCAAAGAGCGATCGAGAATGCGCTCCACCTCCGCGGGCGAAAGCGCGGCGCCCGGCGGCAGTAGTCCGGTGACCACCGCCTTCTTCGGGTCGAGATACTTCTTCGCGACGCGGAGCAGATCGTCAGGGTTGAGGTTGGCGACCCGCTCGTAGTAGCGCGCTTCCTGCGCCAGCCCGCCCGCGGACGCCTCGTAGAAGCCCAGCTTGCGCGCCAGTCCTTGCACCGTCTCGCGCTGATAAACCGCTTCGGACTCGACGATCGACTTGAGCGTGGCGAGCTCATCCGCAGGCACGGGAGTGCGACGCAGATCCATCAGCACCTTCGCCGTCTCCTCGAGCGCGGTGGGAATCTCCTTCGGCGGCAGCGTCATCGACGCCACCCAGAGCCCCGCGTCCTTCGGCGTATACGCGTAGGTGTGGACCTCGTTGACCAGCGAGAGCTTCCGCTTCACGTGCAGCGACAGACGTGACGCCTCGCCCTGACCGGCGACCATGGAGAGCATGTCGAGCGCCGCCGCGTCCTCGTGCTCGCAGGAGACGATGGGGAAGGCGACGTTGAGGTAGACCTCCTTCACGTCGTCTTCGCGCAGGTGAATACGCCGACCGACCGGTGGTGGCTCCAGCGCGCGCGTCACCGCGCCTTCGTACTGCCGGCCCCAGTCGCCGCCGAACAGCTCCTCCACCCACGTCCGCACTTCCGCCGTCTCCACGTCGCCCACCACGGTGAGGACCAGGTTCGAGGGCGTGTAGTGCCGGTGGTAAAACTCCAGCACCTTCTCGCGCGTGAAGCTGCGCACCGTCTCTTCCCAGCCGATGACCGGGCGCTGATACGGATGCACTTTGTAGGCGTGGGTGAAGAGGTCGCGCGAGGCGCGGCGCGAAGGCATGTCGGTGCTGCGTTTGATCTCCTCGCAGACGACTTCAATCTCGCGGGCCAGCTCCTCCGCGTCGAACGCTGAGTTGCGAACCGCATCGCAGAGAATGTCCAAGCCGGTCTGGGCGAACTGGCTGGCGATCACAACGTGGTAGACCGTCTGGTCGAAGGACGTCCAAGCGTTGATCTCTCCACCATGCGCTTCGACAGTATGCGCTATCTCACCTGGACCGCGGCGCTTGGTTCCCTTGAAGAGCATGTGCTCGTGGAGGTGGGCGAGTCCGGCCTGGTCGGGTCGCTCATCCGCGCTGCCGGCTCTCACCCACACCTGGAAGGCGGCGACCTTTGCGGCGTGTTGCTCCTCGATGACGACGGTCAGACCATTGCCCAGGCGGTAGCGATCGGCCATGGCGCCGAAGCTGGCATCCCAAGGGACGCCGTGCAAGGCTCGCTCTCGGTTCATGGCCTCTTCACCCGACGACGCGGATCCCTTTTCGGATCTCCGCGCCAGCTTCGACGATGAGCAGACGGTGGGTGGGGGGGCCCCCGCTGAACCAGCGCAGACCGCCGCCGCGCGCCCCACCGCGACCAAGCCCGCCGCGCGTCCCATCGCGGAGGTCCCCCAGTTCTCCGGCCGCGGCACGCCCCCGGAAGTCACTGCACCCAACGCTCCGCCGCCGCTGCCGAAGCGGGCACCGACCGGTCCCGTCGCCGCGCTCAAGGGCGCTCCAGCTTCGTCGCCGGGTCGCGACCTCAACGCCATTCCCAACATTCCGGAGCTGCTCGACCGCGATCCGGATCCATTCAAGGAGCAGCCGGAGCCGAGGCCGCCGCGCGGTGGTTCGCCCGAAGAGAAGATTGAGTACCTGCGCTCGGTGCTGAAGCTCAAAGAGGACCTCCTCACCCGCGGCCGCTCCGCGTACGCGTTGGTGTTCGGTGACGTGGGCCACGTACGTGAGCTGGCCCAGCAGCTGCGCGGGTTGTTGGCGCAGGAGCGGACGCGCGCGGATGCGGCGGTCGCTCGTCTGAATCAGCAGGAGACGGAGCTGCGCGAGGTGAGCGCAGAGCGCAGCGATCTGAGCAAAGCGCTCGCGGAAGTGGAAGCGCAGGTGCCTCAGCTGAAGGAAGAGCTGGGCCAAGAGCGGTCTTCACGGGGTGAGGTGGCCGAAGAGCTGATCGCGCTCAAGGAAGCGGTCTTTGTTTCGGAGCGACAGATCACAGAGCTGCAGGCCACCAACTCCAAGCTCGAGGCAGATCTCGAAGGCATCAACGAACAGTACGAGTCCGCCGGCGCGGCATCGGAGCGGATCAGCAAAGAGCTGACCCAGGCGCTGGCTTCGCTCTCCGAAGTTCGAGAGACGCTCGGCAACACGCAGCGCGAGCGGGCCGAGCTCCAGCACGAGCTGGACGCAGTCACCGCGCAGCTGTCGGAGAAGCAGACGCTGCTCGACGAAGCGAACCGGCTGCTGGGCGATGCGCAGGCGGAGGCAGAGCAGCTGTTGTCGAACGTGGGCGACCTGCAAAAACGCGGCGAAGCGCTTGAGGAGGAGCTTAACGCGGAGCGCGAAAAGGCGACGGAGTCCCAGGATCGCGTCGGCGCCGAGCTGGCGGAAGCACAGGGCAAGGTGGAGGCGCTCGAGGGTGCGCTCACCGAAGAGCAAGAGCGTGCGCGAAATCTCCAAGTCGCGATCGACGAGCTGGAAGTGCAGCTCCACAACGCGACCTCGGACAAGGGCCAGCAGAAGGCCAGCATCGACGCGCAGCTGCGCAAAGCTCGCGACGAGCTGACCGCCGCGCAGAAGAAGGCCGCGGATGCGGTGGCCGCCCTGCAGAAAGAGAGGGCAGCGCGCGAGGCCGCGGAGAAGAAAGCCGTCGAGTCCGACGCCAAGTTCACCGAGGCGATTCGCTTGGCGGCGGTCGCGGAGAATAAGGCGCGCACCGGGGGAGGGGTACCCGAAGAGGTCATTCGGGAGCGGGACAAGTTGCGGGAGGACCTGGCCAACCTCAAGCGGAAGCTCGTCGCCGCAGAGAGCGCGATCGAGATGGTCGCCAACCTCAGGTCGAAGGTCGCCAAGCTCGAGGCGCAGCTCAAGATCAAGAAGGCCTAGCTCTTCCAAGGGTCGACCAACTCCACTCCGCAGTCTTCGAACTCGGAGGTGCTTCTCGTGGCAAGCGACCCAGCTCGAGACTCCGCGTTCGCTGCAATCTGAGCATCATGCTGACTGACTGGCCTGCCGGCGTTGAGTTGCGACAAAACAGGGGGGGCCGTAAGACGTGCGAATGCCCCCTCCGGAAGCACCCATCGATCCGTTGACCGGGCTCTCCGCCGCCCGCTTCGGCGTGTACATCCATTTCCCCTATTGCTTGTCGAAGTGCCCGTACTGCGATTTCGCGTCGACTGCGGCCAAGCAGGTCCCGGAGGCACGCTACGCGCGGGCGATCCGAACCGAGCTGGAGCGGCGTCAGGAGGCGCACCCGCCCGCGCAGTCTGTGTTCCTTGGTGGAGGAACGCCCTCGCTCTGGTCTCCTCAATATGTTGGGGAGGTGCTGGACGCGGTCGCTCGAGAGGTAGGCATCACTGAGGGCGCGGAGGTGACTTTGGAGGCAAACCCTGGCGCGTCCGACGCCACGCGTTTCCAGGGATTTCGCGCGGCGGGAGTGAATCGACTCTCGATTGGCGTGCAGTCGTTTCAACCGGGGATGTTGAAGGCGTTGGGACGTGAGCACAATCCTGACGATGCAGAGGCCGCTTTTCGTGCTGCACGCCGAGCTGGTTTCGAAAACGTCTCCTTGGATTTCATCTACGGGGTGCAGGGGCAGACGTTGGAGATGGCGCAAGCCGATGCCCGTCGTGCGGTGGCGTTGGAACCCAATCACCTCTCTGCCTACGCGCTGACGTTGGATCGCGAATCGCTCGCCGAAGAAGTTCCTTTGGCAAAGCAGCTCGCGCGAGGAGAAGTCGTGCTTCCCGCGGATGACGAGACGAGTGCGCAGGGAGAGGCGGTGCGCGAGGTCTACGCGAAGGCTGGACTGGAGAGATACGAGACGTCCAACTGCGCGCAGCCCGGCTACCACTCGCGTCACAACAGCCTGTACTGGACCGGCGGCGAGTACCTGGCGCTCGGCGTGGGCGCGACGGGATTTTTGGGAACGCGCCGCTACTCGAACCACCGCAGCGCGGAGAAGTATCTCGACGCCGTGGAGAACGGTCGCCCCGTCGAAGCGAACGTGGAAATGCTGACCCGCGGCGAGCTCTTCGAAGAGCGACTGGCCATGGGACTCCGCTTGTCTACCGGAGTGGATCTCGCCGCGGTCTGCGAGCGCTTTGATGAGCCATTCGAGAAACGCTTCGAGGTGGCGAACACGCTCGTGCGCGACGGCTTCGCCACATGGCACCAGGAGAACCTCGTGCTCACCAGCCGCGGCGCAGAGCTCCACTCCGCGATCTGCGCGCGAATGTTGTAGAGGGGTCAGACACTCCCACGACGTTCCCCGCGACCACGCGGGTCAGACCCGCCCAAGCGGCGGAGGTTGAGCTCGCCGAAGGAGAAGGACGAAGTCGTCTTACGGGAGTCTGCGCGGAAGGAGCGGGAGGTTTCGCGGCGGAAGTGCGCAGCCACTCGGAGCACCACGCCGGAGCTCAGCGAGAGGAACGCGAGCATGCAGAGGAGGACGCGCAGCTCAGGGCGAAGCATCCCGAGGAAAGCGGAGAGCACAGCGAAGAGCGTGAGGAAGCTGCCCATCGTCATCACAAAGTCGCCGGCGCTCCCCAGCCGCTCGGATTCGGCTTGGTGTGTCGATGATCCAAACAGTGCGAAGATGCCAGGCCAGGCACCTCCTGCGGCTTCGGCGCGCTCTCGACGAAGTACGGCGCCCGCAGCTAGTTTCTGACACGCAGACCCAGTTGGGCTTGGAACGGGCTCAGGCGTCCAGAGACGGCGCCGTAGGTGGAGTTCCGCGGCGCCCAGCGATCGTCATACGAGGTTGGTGACTGAAGGTTCAGCGCGTTGAAGAGCTGAACCATGATCTCCAACTTGGTCTCCTTCAAGTGGAGTGCGGTCCCCAGGTCGTAGCGGGCTTGAAGATCGAAGATGGCCTGATCCGGGTTGCGCAGCTCGGAGATGTTGCCTGGGTTGTTGAAGTTGGGGACGCCACTGCTCTCCAGGGTGTAGCCCGTCCCGCGTCGGCTTCGGTAGTAGGTCTCGCCCGGGGCGCCCGGGTTCACGAAGTTCATCCAGCCGGGCGTGCCGGTGCGGTACTGAATGCGCACGCCGAAATCTAGCCCGAAGGCGAAGCGGTAGTTGATGTTGCCCTTGAGCGTATGGCGGTTGTCGTTGGAGGTTGGACCGTCGAAGAGACCGGTCATCCGCGGGTTTTGACCATAGTTGTCGAAGTAGCTGCCTACGGTGCCGTTGTTGAACGCCAGCGTGTAGTTCGCGAGCACGTCCCACGGTCCGCTCTGTCCCTGCACCCACAGGTCCACGCCTTTGTAGTCGCGGTAGGCGTTCGGCGAGGTCCGCACGGTGTTGATGGTGCGCGCTTCGCCATTCGCGTACCCAAGGATCCGCGTGCCGCTGGCGTCCCAGATGCGGTTGGTCTCCTCGTTGATCCACATGTTCGAGTAGCGCCGGAAGGTGCCGTCGATGCCCACCACCATGCCGTTGGTGAGATCGTGGTGGAGGCCTAGAGACACCTCGTCCACGCTCGGCGGCGTCTGATTGCCCGCGAACTGCACGCCGCTCGCGCCACCTCTCACTGTGCAGCCAGTGGGGCCGCCTGCCGGGGTGCACTCCGGGAAGGAGCTGCTCATACTGTTGAACGTGGACTCCACCGCGACCAACGCTGCGTTCCCCTGCTGCGCAATGAAGACGTCGCCAATGTCATTGGAGCGTCCATACTGTGCCTTCAGCAGAGTGGTGGCGTTGCCGGTGAGATCGAGCGTCGCGGACACGCGAGGTCCAATGCCGAAGAGGCGCCCGAGAAACGCGTTGTTGTCTCCATACAGATGCCCCATGTCGAAGCGCACGCCGCCGATCACGGTGAGTCGGCGGCTGATCAACCAACGGTCTTGCAGGAAAAGCCCGGTGGTCAGTGCCGACGCGTCGTTCACCTGCGCCGCTTGCTCGCCGTCTGCGTTGTAGAAGTCGACGCGCGTGTTGCACGCGGAAAACGTGGCTGGATCATCCGGATTGCAGACGCCGCTGCGATCCAAGAACCGACGGTTTCCCACCACCGCAGAGCTAAACGTGCCGCGCAGGTAGCCGACCTGGAGGCCGGTCTTGAGTTGGTGATCGCCCAACGTGAAGAGCAGCGTTGGGTCGACTTGGAAGCGCTGCTTCTTCTCCAAAAGCAGGTTGCCGTCTTCGCTGGCACTGCGTCGGGGCGCGCCGAACTGGGTCAGGTTCGCGTTGGTGTCCGTGTGAGAGATGCCGTCGCTCACCGGCTGAGTGATTGAGTCGCGCCACGTCGTTCCCGCGGACATTCGGAAGAGCACGTTGTCGCTGAGGGTTCGGTCGTAGTTGAGGATGACGAAATAGCCTCCGCGCGCGAGCTTGGATTCTGCGTCCGCGCTGACGGTGGCGCTGCTGATGCTGTTGTTAATGGTGTTGCGATCCAAGTTCAGCGCCAAAGCGAAGCGGTCTCGGTTCGACGGCTGCCAGGTGAGCTTCAGACGACCAAGCATGGTGATGGTGTCTTGCGGTCGGTTCTCGCTCGCGTTGATGGGTGTCTCTCGGTGGGAGAGGTTGAGCTGGGTGCTCAGGTAGAACCAAAGGCGATCCTTCACGATGGGACCGCCCACGTTGAGGATGGGGCTGTAAAAGGACGTCTCAGCCTGCCGGGAGTCGCTGCTGACCAGCGTGCTCACCAGCGCCGGTTGTCGCGAGACGATCTGCGATTTGGCGTTGATCTGCGCGGGCGAGAGCAACACGGACGCGTCGTAAGTGAACCGGTTGGATCCGGACTTGGTAACCAAGTTTTCGATCATGCCCAGCGCGTTGTACTGGGCGTCCATGCCGCCGGTGATGATCTCGAAGTTCTCCACCGCGTAGAAGTTCACCGGTGCGGTGATGCTGCCGTCGCTCACGTCCGTGGTGTCCATGCCGTCCACGTAGAACTTGCCGTAACGGGCCAAGCCGCCGCGGCTCACCGGCGTGTTACCGGGACCGACGCCCGCCACCATCTGCGGCAGTGCTTGCACTTGCGTGAACACCGGCGTCGCCGCAGCCTTCTCCGCGGTGATGACCGCACCCGTGGTCGCGGAGTCGGGATTCAGAATCGGGTTGCGCTTACCGACAACTTCAATCGTCTCTTCGCCACCTTCCAGCAGCTTGAGGATGACGTCCTCCTTGGTGGTCTTGCCCAAACGCACCGTGAGGCCCGTCTTCTTGAACGGAGCGAAGGGCTCGGTGCGTGACTCCAGCACGTAGCCTTCACCGGGCGGAACGAGCGGAAACTCGAAGCGGCCAGTTGAGCCGGTGACCTTCACCATCGGTTGCTGCATGGCGGGACCGCTCAAGGTGACGGCGATCTCAGCGAGCGGAGTGCCGGTGTCGTCCAGCGCGTAGCCAGACACGGTGCCGTTGACCTCACCGGCGGCGAGCGCGACGGAAGGAACGGCAAGGAGCAGGGCGATGAGCTTTTTCATGGAAGAGGCTTACCCGCCGAAGGCGAAGAGCAGACCGGTGCTCTTGGTGAGGGTGGTCATGTCGATCTGATCCGCGGCGCAAGGCGCGACGTAGCAGAGGCCGGTGTACGCGGTGCGCTGCACGCCCATGGGCGTGGTGAGCTCGTAGACGCGCGCGATCGACGAAGCGTTCGGCACCGAGCCGGGGGCGACGCTGAACACCACTGCGTTGGCGTCGGTGATGCGTGAAGCGGTCGCGCCTTGCGTGTGGACCAGTACCGCGTCGATGACCACCGCGTTGCCCTCCGCGTCCAGCGTGAGCGCGCCGCCATCGAGATAGGAGAGCTGCAGCCCGTTGTACCAACCGGACTTGGCGCCGTAGGTCAAGTCCGCGGTCAGTGGCTTCACCGCGAGGGTCCCGTCGATCACTGCGCGGAGCGACGGCGTCGGCGTCTCTTCGGCGGCGCCACCGAACGTTCCCTTGGTCACGGACGCGGCGCTCTTGATCGCGTTACAGCTCACCTCGCCCGTGCCAGTCCAACGCGTGACGCGAACCACCGGCAGCACCGGCGGCGCGGTGGTGGACGTGGTCGCCAAAGGCAGCGCGGTCAGCACCGGGTACTGCGCGTCTCGCCGGAACGCATCCGTCCGCGCGTCGAACTCTTTGCCGGCGACACATCCGTCGGGGAAGTCGTACGCAACCGGTGCCGTGAGGCTGGGCTTGAGCACCGGCCGCAGCTGCGCGTCCTTGCCCAGCGCCGCGGCGGGGACCAGCCCCAGGTTGTAGAAGTTGACCACCGCGCCACCGGCGCGAGCGACCTGAGGCTGGTAGCAGTTGCCGCCGCCGGTGCAGGACGGACCGGTGAACTTGCCGTCGAACGCGGACGCGTCAACGAAGCCGAAGTACTTGTCCTCAGAGGACGCAGGACCGCACGCAGCGCAGAGGGCGATGAGCAGCCCCGGTACCCAGATAGATCGACTCAAAGTTCCCTCGCAGTAGGCGCGAGGGCCCCTTAGTCGAATAAGCCCCAACCTGCAAAGCCGTCACCTGGGTGTCACCGGCGGTGAGGGCCTGCCTCACGCGGACAGGAAGTTCTTCAGCATCTGCTTCCCGTGTTCCGTGAGCACGGATTCCGGGTGGAACTGTACGCCCTCCAGCGGCCAGCGCCGGTGGCGCAACCCCATGATCTCCCCGTCCTCTGTCTGCGCGGTGATCTCCAGCTCCGCGGGCAGCGAGGCGCGCTCCACGACCAGCGAATGGTACCGGGTGGCCCGAAGCGGCGAGGGCAGGCCTTGAAAGACGCCAGTGCCGCTGTGCTGCACGGGCGAGACCTTGCCGTGCATCGGCTTGGGTCCGCGAATCACTTTCCCGCCAAAGGCTTGCCCAATGGCCTGGTGACCCAGACACACGCCCAGAATCGGAACCGAAGCGCCGAGCTGACGAATCACGTCCAAGCAGATGCCCGCCTCGTTCGGGGTGCACGGGCCGGGGGAAAGGACGATCCGCTCTGGCTTGAGCGCGGCCACTTGCGCGACAGTGAGCGCGTCGTTGCGCTGCACCTGAAGCTCCGCGCCCAGCTCGCCCAAGTACTGGACCAAGTTGTACGTGAACGAGTCGTAGTTATCGATGACGAGGATCACGCGAGGCCTCGCTCCGCCCACTCGACGGCCCGCACCAGCGCGCGCATCTTCGCCAGCGTCTCCTGGTACTCGTACTCCGGCTCGGAATCCGCGACGACACCTCCCGCGGCCTGCAGATGAATCATCCCGTCCTTCACCAGCGCGGTGCGGATGGTGATGGCGAGATCCATGTCACCTCCATACGAGAGGTAGCCCACCCCGCCGCCGTAATGGGCGCGTCGAGTGGGCTCCAGCTCTTCAATAATCTCCATCGTCCGCACTTTGGGCGCGCCCGTGAGCGTGCCCGCAGGGAACGAGGCGCGGATGAGCTCAAAGAGATCCACCTCGTCGCGCAGCGCCCCGGTGACCTCCGAGACCAGGTGCATCACGTGCGAGTACTTCTCGATCACCATCAGCTCATTGACCTGCACGCTGCCATAGCGCGCGACCCGCCCAATGTCGTTGCGGGCCAGGTCGACCAACATGATGTGTTCGGCCCGCTCCTTCTCGTCCGCGAGCAGACCCTGCGCGATCGCCTCGTCCTCGCGCGGGCTCGCTCCTCGACCGTGCCGCGTTCCCGCGATGGGACGTTGTTTGACCGCTCGGTCCGACTTCGACACCAACACTTCCGGCGACGCGCCTACCAACTTCGCGTCTCCGAAGTCCAGGTAGAACATGTACGGCGAAGGGTTAATCGATCGCAGCGCGCGGTAGACGTCGAAGGGGTGCGCGTGCAGCGGCTTCGAGAGTCGCTGGGCGATCTGCACTTGGAAGGTGTCACCCGCCGTCACGTACTCCTTCGCGCGCAGCACCGCGGCTTTGTAGTCGGCCTCGGTTCGGTTGGAGATGAACTCACCCTTCGCGGAAGAAGGGGCCGGAGCGCTCGCCGGGGCCGGCAGCGGCGCCTGCAGCCGCCACAGCATCGCTGCAATGCGTTCCCCTGCTTCGTCGTACGCCTTCCCCGGCTCCACTCCGTCGCGCACGTGCACGTTGCAGAGCGCGAGCATGCGGTGACGCACGTGATCAAAGATCAGCAGGGTGTCGGTGAGCAGGAAGAAGAAGTCATCCAGCCGCAGATCATCCTTGGCCCGCTCGGGCAGCTTCTCGAAGAAGCGGACCGCGTCGTACGCGACCATCCCCACCGCGCCACCTGAGAACGGCGGGAGCAACGGCGAAGGCACGTAGCGGTAGCGCGCCATCAACTCGGCCAGCGCATGGAGCGGATCTCTTCCCGGCCCGAAGGCCAGCGGTTGAACCCGAGCGCCTTCCCGCAACTCGCCGGTGTTGCCCTTGCTGCGGAACGTGACGACCGGATCCGTCCCCAAGAACGAATAGCGCGCCAGGTGTTCGCCGCCCGCCACGCTCTCCAGCAGAAAGCTGTTCGGCCGATCCTTCGCCAACTTCATGAACGCGGAAACCGGAGTCTCCACGTCCGCCAACACTTCCTTCCAAACGGGGATGAGGTTGCCGCGTTGGCTCTGCTCGATGAACTCGGAGCGGGAAGGGAAGATCATCTACTTCTTCTTCTCCAAAAGGAGGTCGCGCGCCTGAAGCAGATCCACTTCACCCGCGAACTGCGCGAACGCCGCGTACTGTTTCGGCCACACGCGACCCATTTCAACTCGGTAGCTCTCGTCCACCAGCACCGTGCTGCCCTTCTGCTTCTCATGACGAACGAACGAGCCGAACGCGCTCGACGATTTCACTTCGGGCACCGGCGACACCAGCCGATAGCCGGCGGGAAGCTCCAAGGTGACCTGCGTCTCGTTCTGCTCGGTGGCGTCAATGAACAGCGGCGTGCGGCGCGAACCGACCTGGACGTAGCGACGGCCCAAGTAGGAAGGGAAGGTGAGCGCACCCAACACCAACCGCCCATCTGACTCCGCACGGGCGTAGCGAGGCGCGGAGAAGTCGTAGCGCACCGAGAGCGTCGCGCCCACTTCACGCCGGAAGTCTAAGCGCAGGTTGGAGAGATCCGCGCCGCCGAAGTAGCGCGAGAGCGCGCTCTGCAAAGCCTGGTTGCGCTGCTCGGGAGCGATCGCCTCCAGCGCCTCAATCAGCGTCGCGGCCTCGAGCCCCGAGTACGTCTCTTCGCCAGAGCCCGTGAGCTTTCCA
>JBQTKE010000101.1:0-7914 GCA_052386435.1 Myxococcaceae bacterium | reverse complement strand
CGAGGATCGCATCCGCGGTGAGCACCGCTTGCCGGGTTTCCGCCACACGCTTGAGCACCGTGTCGGAGACGACGACCTGCTCTCCCGCGCCTTTGCGGTGTCGAATCGCCTCGGGCACCAGCTCTCCCTGTTCGTTGACCAGGAAGAGCACGCCGTTGTCCGCGGTCAGCAGCTGGAAGGCCACCAAGAGAATCTTGTCGAGCAGACTCGCTTGCTCACGCTCCACGCCGACCTGCCTGTGGAACTCGTGCGCGATGCGGAGCTTCTCGTAGTCCTGGCGCAGCGAATTTGAATCCGCGATCTGATCAATCGGACGGAACTCGCGGTCTTCCGCTTGATCGATGTGCGCGAGGAACGCGGGCGCGGACTGCGGCGCGTTGATGACCGTCACGCCCGCGGAGGAGATCGGCGGCCCTTCTCCGCTGTGGAAGAGCAGCTTGGAGTTGCCCAGCGCGATCTCATCGCCGTCGCGCAGACGCAGCTCTTTGACGCGGCGGCCGTTGACGAAGGTTCCGTTGGAGGACCCCAGGTCGCGAATCATGTACTTGCCGCCGACCTTTTCGATTGAGGCGTGCTCTTTCGAGACCTCGCGGTCGACCAACCGAAACGTGTTCGCGGGGTGACGTCCCAGCGTCGTCTTCACACCTGCGAGAGAAAAGTCCGCGAGCTTCCCGTCCGCGAGCTTCCCGGTGAGACGAGGACTTCGGCTGTTGCGCGCGACGATGGAGGGCCCTGATCCCACCGTCACGGAGACGAGAGGCGCACCGCCGCCAACCGCCTCGCCGCACTGCGGACACAGGGCGGGCAGCGGGACGGGCAATGAGGTGCGGCAACGGGGACAAACGCTTGGCATTTCCGGGGGCTTCGACGGTCGGCGACAGGCGAGAATCTGGCGAGAAAAGCGGGGCTGAGACTATCAGGACCCACATTCCGGCAAAAGGTCGAGCCGGCGTCTTCGCGTTTTCGTCACCGCCCCGCCGTGCCTTCGTGCGAAAAAGCGCCTCTCACACCTTGGGGAGGGGATTCCATGGCGGCAAAGGTCAAAGCAAGGGCGACGAAGGGGTCGGCACCCAAGCAGCGCGGTACCACAAACGACGACACGCGGAACCCGCTCAGCCGCAACTTCCGCCTCCCCACGTCCGCGCGTCCCCGCCGCTACGAGGCCACCCTCTCCGTCGACTTGGCTCAAAAGCGTTTTTTCGGCCAAGGAACACTCGAGCTGACCTTCGACAAGCCCACGACCGAGCTGTACCTGCACGTGAATGGGCCGGCGATCCTCTCCGCGAAGCTCAAGGTGAAAGATGAGACGAGAGCGCTCACCTCGCTCGAGCAATACACGCCCAGTGAGACAGTGCTGCTGCGCTTCGAGGGAACGCCGGTCAGAGGCGACGTGACATTGGAGCTGGAGTGGGCCGCGAAGTTTGCTCCGGGCCTGCAGGGTTTGTACTCCGCGGGCGCCGTGGCGCTCACCCAGTTCGAAGCGGCCGACGCTCGGCGCGTCTTTCCTTCCTTCGACGAGCCGTCTTTCAAGGCGCGTTGGAAGTTGTCGGTGCGCTTGGCGCAAAACGCTGTCGCGCTCTCCAACGGCCGCATCGAGTCGGAGACGGTCGAGGGCGATCAGAAGCTCGTCTCGTTCGCGGAGACTCCGGCTCTCTCCTCGTACTTGATCGCGTTCGTCTTGGGAGAAGTGGTCGGATCGGAGGTCGCCCACGTCGGGGAGATCCCCGTCCGGACCTGGTCGACTCCCGACAAGGTGAAGCTCACCCGCTTTGGCCAAGACGTGGCGACCGGTGTGTTGCCGCTGCTGCAGGACTACTTCGGACTGCCTTACGCATACGGAAAGGTCGATCAAGCAGGTGTCCCGGGCTTCGAGGCGGGGGCCATGGAGAACGCCGGGCTCATCACTTATCGCGAGACGGCGCTGCTGCTCGATCCCGCGACGACCGCCTTGGGCGCACAGAAGCGTGTCGCGGAGACGATCACCCACGAGCTGGCGCACCAGTGGTACGGCAACCTGGTCACCATGGAGTGGTGGAACGATCTCTGGCTGAACGAGGCGTTCGCGACGTGGATGGCCGCGAAGATCATGGACCAGTGGAAACCTGAGTGGCGGATCTGGCTGGAGTTCAACGCCGGTCGCGAGGATGCGCTCAAGCTTGATGCTTTGAGAGCCACGCACCCGATTCGAGGCGAGGTGCGCAACCCTGCCGAGGTGAGCGAGAGCTTCGACCTCATCACCTACGAAAAGGGCGGCGCGATTCTCCGAATGATCGAGGCGTATCTCGGAGAAGAGGCCTTCCGCGCCGGCATCCGCAGGTACATGAAAGAGCACCAGGGCGGAAACACCGTCGCGGACGATCTGTGGCGTGCGCTCGCGAAGGCGTCGAAGCAGCCCGTGCAGGAGCTGGCCGATGCATGGATCGGTCGCGGCGGCTTCCCATTGGTGGAGCTGAGCTTCCAAGGCAACACCGTTCACCTCTCGCAGAGTCGCTTCTATTCAGAGAAGGGCGCGAAGAGTGGCGAGCTGTGGCCGGTCCCGGTGGTGCTGCGATACGGCACTGAAGGCGGCGTCAAAGAGAAGCGGCTGATTCTCCGCAAGGCGAAGGAGAAGGTGAAGTTGGAGGCGCCCGCGACGTGGGTCTGCGGCAATGCGAACACCTCGGGCTTCTATCGCGTCGCGTACGAGGCCAACGCGCTCCGGACGCTCACGCAGCACCGTGAAGATCTTTCCCCTGCGGAGCGCGCTGCGCTCGTCTCGGATCTCTGGGCGTTGGTCAGCGCCCAGCGCAAAGACGTGGCCGAGTTCCTGGCGCTCGCGGAGCAGCTCGCGTCCGACGACGATCACATCGTTCTCGATGAGCTGGTCAGCGCGCTGGCGACGCTGGAGATGGAGCTCTGCCCGGAAGAGCTGCGCCCCGCCCTGCGCGAGCGTGTGGCTCAGCTCTTCGCCCCGCACTTCCCTTCGGTGGGTTGGGATCCCACGCCGGGTGAGAGTGACCTCGTTCGCCTGCGCCGAGCGGCGTTGTTGCGTGCCGCGGGCGGCGTGGGTCGTTCGCCGGAGCTGGTGGCGGAAGCGCGTTCGCGCATCGAGCGCTATCTGGGTGGCGAAAAGAACGCCCTCTCCGCGGACGTGCACCCCCCCGCCACGACGAGGGCCGCCCGCGCGGGCGACGACTCGCTCTTCGACCGCCTCAAGGCCGCGTTGGAGAAGGAGGTCGATCCGATCCTTCAGCGTCGCTACTTGCTGGCGCTGGCCTCGTTTGAACTGCCCGCAGTGGCCCAAAAGGGCGTCGGGCTCGCCTTTGATTGGAAGGTTCCGCCCCAGGACGCGGGGTTCTACTTCCGTCAGCTCCTCGTGAACCCGGGTGCCCGCGAAGACGCCTGGTCGAGGCTGCGCAAGGGGTGGACGGAGGTGCAGAAGAAGGTCGCCGGCCCAGCGATTCTGCGAAACATCGTGGGCGGTTTCGTCCACCTCTCCGGGAAGAACCACCTCTCGCAGGCCGAGGCGCTGGTCGGCAAGAACCCGCCTCCCGAGGCCAAGCAGATGTCCGCCCAGACGCTGGAGAAGATGCGCCAGAGGAAAGCCTTGCGTGACTCCCTGGCCAAGGGACTGCGCAAGTCGCTCTCGTAGTGGTATGGGGGCGGCGTGAGAATCAAGCAACGCCCGGAGGACTTCTCAGTCAAGGAGTCCTACCGGTTCGACGAAGTCCCCACCGGCCGCCACCGCGTCTACCTGATGGACAAGCAGAAGCTGTCCACGTTCGACGCCATTGATCGCATTCGCGAACGCTTCGGTCTGAAGCCGGGCGCGATCTCGTATTGCGGCCTCAAGGACAAGCAGGGGCGCACCGAGCAGCTCATCGCCGTGGACAACGCGGACGTGGAGCTGCAAGAGCCGGATCTCCGCCTGAAGTTTCTGGGACGGACGGAGCGTGCGCTCAGCGCCGCGAACACCACCTCGAACCGCTTCTCGGTTACGGTGCGCGCCCTCACCGAAGACGATCTGCCGCCGCTCACGCTGGCCGCCGCGGAGGTCAGTCGACTGGGCGTGGTGAACTACTTCGACAGCCAGCGCTTCGGTTCGCTGAAGCACGGCCAAGGCTTCATCGCGAAGGATCTGATCCGCGGTGACTTTGAAGCCGCGCTCAAGAACTACCTCGCGAAGCCGTCGCCGTTGGATCGATCCGAAGACGCGAAGGTGAAAGAGTTCTGGCGATCCAACTGGGGTGACTGGAATCTGCGTGCGCCCTTCGAGTCGAACAAGAAGTACTTCCGGATCCTCAACGTGCTGCGCGAGGATCCGAAGGATTTCGTTCGCGCGTTTTTACAGATCGACTCCGCGTACCGTGCGCTGCTGCTCTTCACCTACCAGAGCTACCTCTGGAACGAGGGCGTGCGCCGGTATTTGCAACTTCTGCTCCCGCGTGAGCACATGTTCCCGATGCAGTACCAGGCGGGCACCCTGCTCTTTCACCGGGACGCAGACCGCGGAACGCTGGAGAAGCTGCGCCGGGCGACGTTCCCGCTCCTCGCGCCGGACTCGAAGATCCACGACCCCAAGGTCAAAGAGGCCGTGGACTGGGTGCTGGGCAAAGAGAAGTTGAAGCTTCAAGAGCTGCGCATCGAAGAGGCCGCCCAACTGCTGTTCTTCAAACACGAAGAGCGCGCGCTGCTCGCTGAGCCGCACAAGTTGGTAGTCGGCCGTACGATGCGCGATGAGGTCAACCGCAACGAGTTCCTCAAGGTCAACGTGGCCTTCACGCTGCCGCCAGGCTCGTACGCGACGCTGGTGATCAAACGGCTCTTCCACTTCAACTATCGCGAGGACACAGACGAAGAGATCCGATCGATGCGTCGGAAGATTGATGGCCCGCGCGAGGAAGAGACTGACTCGGCAGAGAGTGACTCGCGTGAGGGCGCGGGGGCGCGCCACTCCAAGGATCAACGAGGTGCCGGATTGCGCAACAGCCAGCGTGGGGAGGCGTCGTCTGCGGGTCGCAACGCCCAGCGCGGTGCAGAGGGCCGCGAAGATCGTCCAGGCAGATCGGGAGCTCGTGGTGAAGCCGTCCGCGAAGATCGCAGTGCACGTCCCGGCAATCGCGGCGAAACAGACCGCGGAGAACGTCGCGCGGTCTCCGGAGCGTCGAGCAGTCGGGAACGCCCCGTGCGCACAAACGCAGCGACTGGGCCATCCTCTCGAGAGGAACCCTCCCCTGTGGCGCCTCGGGGGTTCCGCGCCCAGCAGCGAGAGAAGAAAGAGACGCGTCAGAAGAACCGTAACCAGGCGAAATTTGACCCCAAATCATCTGGACGGAGGCGGTAGGCGAGCGTCAGCAATAGAGAGGGCGGCGGTCCGTACGCTAGGGCGTGACCTCACTCCCTATGACCTTCGACCCCGGTAGCCCGCTCAGCCTGAGCGTGATGATCGCCGAGGACTCCAAGCCGTTGCCGTGGAAGGCGGACGTACTGGCCGCCCGCGGTGGAGATCACTCAGCGTTCGCGGCCCTGGTTCGCAGCGTGCAGCGTCCTGTCTACGGGCTCTGTCTTCGCCTGCTGCGCACCGAGGCGGAAGCTTCTGAAACCGCGCAAGAGGCCTTCCTCCGCGCCTTCCAGAACCTGCACCGCTACGACGAGGACAAGCCGTTCGACCTGTGGGTGATGGCGATTGCGCGCAACCTTTGTCTAGACCTGCTGCGCCGCCGCTCGAAGATGCACACCGAGGACGTCGACGACATGAAGGACATCCTCCCTTCCTCCACCCAGTCGCAGGAGTCCGAGGCGATTGCGCGTGAAGAACGGCTCTCTCTGGAAAGTGCAATGGCGACCCTTCCGGTGGAAGATCGCGAAGTGCTCTCCCTTTACTACGTGCAGAAACGCACCACCAAGGAGATCGCCTCAGTGATGGGCGTCGCGCCGGGAACGATCATGGCTCGCCTGTTCCGCGCGCGAGAGAAGATCCGCAAGCAGATGAAACAGCAGGAGGAGCTGGCATGACCGCCAACGGCTGCCCAGAGCTCGAAGCACTCTTCAACGACCTCGCGGAAGGCCAGGGTCCGGCGTTGGAACACGCCCAGGACTGTGTGGCCTGCAGCGCATTGCTCGAAGAGCACCGTCAGCTGGAGAAAGATCTCTTCCGTCTCGCGGACCCGCTCCCGCCCGCCAACTTCGTTCACAGCGTGATGGCCAAGGTCGATCAAGCGCCGCTGCCCGTGCGACACGAGCTGAGGGCCGGGTTTGCCATCGTCGCGTCCGCACTCGTGGCCGCTGCGGCCGCGTTTGGGCTCAGTCACGGAAACATCGCGCTGCTCAGCGCCGGAGCGGCAAGCGCCATCGTCGGCCTTCAATCCTTCGTGGTCGGCTCGAGAGACATTCTCTCCATCATCTGGAAGACCGCGGCCGTCCCCGCGTCCATCACCTTGACCCTCTTCTCCGTTCTCTCGCTTGTCTTCCTCAAGCGGCTCACCACCGGTGCGTCGCTGACCGATGCCGAGGTGTCCTCATGACCTCCCGCTCTCTGTTTGTCGGCCTCGCGATGCTCTCGGTGACAGCGTTCGCTGCACCGCCACCACCTCTCCCCTTGACGCCGCCGCTGCCTTCGACGCCTTCTTCCGCCAATGAGAAGAACGTGACGCTGGAGTTCCGGGGCTCGCTGAGGGAAGCGCTCCGCCAGATCGCCTCGCAGAGCGGCATCAACCTGGTCGCCACCGGCGATCTCGATAGACCCAGCGAGGTCTACCTCAAGAACGCGTCGGGCACGGACGCGCTCGAGACGGTCGCGCTCGCCTACCACCTCAAGATCTCGCGCAAGGGTTCGATCTGGACCCTGCGTCCCATGACGACGGACGAGATCGACGAGCTCGAGGAAAACCACGAGCCCGAAGAAGTCGAGGAGGTCGCGGGAGTCGACGAAGTGGAAGACGAAGATGTTGCCCCGGGAAACGCAGCGCTCACCGATGCGATGCGGAAGCTCAAGAATGTTCGCGAAGGTGATGCCATCGCGCGCGGCGATCTGACAATTGGACCAGGCCAACGCGTGGAAACGGCTGTGGCCTATGGCGGCGATCTTATCGTGAACGGCCGAGTGGACGGAGACGCAATGGCCATGGGCGGAGATGTCATTCTCGGCCCGGGTGCTTTGGTGAAAGGAAGCGTCATCACCTTGGGTGGAGAGATCACCAAGGGGCCGGGCGCGCGCGTTCGCGGCGACGAGGTGGCGCTGGGCGGGTCCTCCTTCTCCAAGGTGATCAGCTCCACGATCGCGAAGAATAGGCACCACGTCGACGACTCAGACGATGAGGACGAAGCGAGCGACCATGGCCTGAGCATCTCCGGCTTTCTGGTTTGGTTCGCCGTGCTCTTTGGCGTCGGCTTCCTCTTCATGATCTTCGCGCCGGATCGGATGAAGGGGATCGAAGCGCAGCTCAAGGCGGATCCTGTGAAATGTGCGCTCACCGGGTTCGTGGGGGCTCTCGCGTTCGGACCGTTCCTGGTGCTCCTCTGCATCACGATCGTCGGCATCCCCGTCGCGTTCGCGGCCGCGCTGCTGGCTCCTCTCGCGCTTGCGATTGGCTACGGAGCGATCGCCAACGAGCTGGGAATGCGGATGCCGTTCTTCCACGGCCGAAAGACTCAGGCGCTGGTGTTGGCCATGGGCCTGGCGGTGATCCTCGCGGTGGGCCTCATCCCGGTCCTGGGCGCCCTGGTGCACATTGCCTGCATCCTGCTGGGGTTTGGCGCCATCCTGCGCACCCGGTTCGGCAGCCGCCCGAAGGGTTTCCCAGAACCTCTGCCTCACCACACTGTCCCCGTCTAAACCCTCGTTTGGGGGCCACGTCGCTACCTAAAAGCACTAGATATTCCGGGAGACTGCGGCAGTCGGTCGCCTTGCCTCGAGGGGATGCGCGCGTGATACGC
>JBQTKE010000100.1:0-14661 GCA_052386435.1 Myxococcaceae bacterium | reverse complement strand
TGGCTGCGCGGATCGTGCGCGACGCCGAGATCGAGCAGCGTCGCGTGACCGTCCGGCGAGACGATGATGTTGCCGGGCTTCAAGTCGCGGTGGACGACGCCCTTGGAGTGGATCATTCCCAGACCGGCGCTGATCTGGCGAATCAGCTCCAGCACCTCGTCGAGAGGAAGCTGACCGCGCTTGCGCATGAACTCGCTGAGCGTGGTCCCGTCCAGATACTTCATCACGATGAAGGGCTGCCCATCACGCCGACCGATGGAGAGAATGGGCACGAGGTTCTGGTGCTCCAGCTTCGCGAGCATCCGCGCCTCACGCTCGAACCGGGTCACCACTTCGGATTCGTGCGCCAATCCCGGCGAGAGCATCTTGATCGCGACCCTGCGATCCAACTCCAACTCCGTGGCGAGATGAACCGTCCCCATGCCGCCGGAGCCCAGCTTTTTTTCCAGCCGCCACTTGCCCTCGAGCAGCGGACGTTTCGAAAGCGAGATCGCCCCGCATTTGGAACACGACGCATCTGGGCGCGCCAGCGGCGCACCACAATCGAGGCAGCTCTCAGGCATGTGGCGGTCGACGACTGGAATTTCAGGACTATAGCTGTGTGGGTAGTGTGCGGGCCACCAGGGAGATCGTTCAAGGCAATGAACGCTGGGTAACGGACCGCCATTAAGATTCTTTTCACCCTACGCCGCCATGCGTCGTACCAAGGCATATGAAATATACTGCATTATAAATTGCAACCTAAGGCATTATGCTGCTTGAGGCCAATAAGCTCAGGCTGTAGGGTGAACGTCGCCATGGGCAATGACCGCGTCATCGAAACCGTCCCGTCGTTCGAGACCTCTCCGGATCGCTACCGCCACTGGAAGCTGGCGTTTAACGGAGACGTCGCCACCCTCTCCATGGATGTCGCCGAAGACGATGGCATGCGCGAGGACTACACACTCAAGCTCAACAGCTACGACCTGGGCGTGGACATTGAGCTCGCGGACGCGCTCCAACGGATCCGCTTCGAGCATCCGGAAGTGCGATCGGTCGTGGTCACGTCGCTCAAGGAGAAGATCTTCTGCGCCGGCGCCAACATCTTCATGCTGGGCAGTGCGTCGCATCCCTTCAAGGTCAACTTCTGCAAGTACACCAACGAGACGCGGCTTGGGATCGAGGACGCCTCGGCGCACAGCGGGCTGAAGTTCATCGCCGCGCTGAACGGTACCGCGTCAGGCGGTGGCTACGAGCTGGCGCTGGCGTGCGACGAGATTCTGCTAATTGACGACGGCAACTCGGCGGTGTCGCTTCCGGAAGTTCCGCTGCTGGGCGTGCTCCCTGGAACCGGCGGTCTCACCCGCGTCGTCGACAAGCGCAAGGTGCGCCGCGATCAAGCGGACTTCTTCAGCACCGTCGCCGAAGGCATCAAAGGCAAGCGCGCGGTGGAGTGGCGGCTGGTCGATCAGGTCGTCGCGAAGAGCAAGTTCAACCAGGTCGTGGGCGAGCGCGCGAAAGCGTTGGGCGCGAAGAGCGACCGTCCCGGGGGTGGCAAAGGCCTCGCGCTGACTCCGCTCAACGTGAAGCGATCCGCGAGTGCCTACGAGTACTCGTCGGTGAGCGTGGCGCTCGATCTCGCACGGCGATTGGCGACGCTGACCATGAAGGGGCCGACGGACGCGCCTCCCTCGAACGGCGACGCACTGAACGCGGAGTCCTGGGCGCTGCGCGCCTTCCGTGAGCTGGACGACGCGCTCCTTCACCTGCGCATCAACCACCTCGACATTGGCGCGCTGGTGCTGAAGACCGAGGGCGATGCGAAGAAGGTGCTCGCGTGGGATCAATTTCTTGCGCAGCACGGTTCGCACTGGGCCGTCCGCGAGACGCTGGGCTTCATGCGCCGCGTGCTCAAGCGGCTGGACATGATGGCCAAGACGATCTTCGCGTTCATCGAGCCGGGCTCGTGCTTCGCGGGGAGCTTGGCGGAGCTCGCGCTGGCGTCGGACCGCAGCTACATGCTCGACGATCCGAACCGTCCCGTCGCGCTGGAGCTGGGGCCGCTCAACATCTCCGCGCTGCCGATGTCGAACGGGCTGTCTCGTCTCGAAACGCGAATGATCGCCGATCCGAACAAGGTCAAAGAGATTCTGGGTCACGGCAAGCCTTTCTCGCCCGAAGAGTCGCTCGCCGCGGGGTTGGTGACGTTCACGCCGGACGATCTCGACTGGGATGATGAGATCCGCGTGGCGTTGGAAGAGCGCAGCTCGCTCTCACCGGACGCGCTCACCGGCATGGAAGCGAACCTGCGCTTCGCTGGACCGGAAACGATGGAGACCAAGATCTTCGGCCGCCTCACCGCTTGGCAGAACTGGATCTTCCAGCGCCCCAACGCCGTGGGCGAACGCGGCGCGCTCACCCTTTACGGACAGGCCGGTCAGCGGCCCTACTTCGACATGCGGAGGACCTAAAGCGATGGGCCACATCAGCGACGAGCAGATCCCCAACAACGTCAACCTGTCCGAAGACAAGAAGCTCCAGCGCGCGCTGGAGCAGTGGCAACCCAACTTCATCCAGTGGTGGATGGACATGGGCCCAGAAGGCTTTCAGGCGAACGACGTCTATTTACGCACCGCGATCAGCGTGGATACCGACGGGTGGGCGCACTACGACTTCGTGAAGATGCCGGAGTACCGCTGGGGCATCTTCCTCTCCCATCCGGTAAAGGACCGGACCATCGGCTTTGGCGACGTGATGGGAACGCCGGTGTGGCAGGACGTGCCGGGCGAGCACCGCAATTCGTTGCGCCGCCTCATCGTCACCCAGGGCGACACCGAACCGGCGTCGGTCGAGCAGCAGCGGCTGCTCGGGCAGACCTGCCCGTCGCTCTACGACCTGCGCAACCTCTTTCAGGTCAACGTCGAGGAAGGCCGTCACCTCTGGGCGATGGTCTACCTGCTCCACCGCTTCTTCGGACGTGACGGACGCGAAGAGGCGGAAGAGCTGTTGTCGCGCCGCAGCGGCAATGAAGATCGCCCGCGCATTCTGGGCGCCTTCAACGAGCCGATCACCGACTGGCTCTCGTTCTTCATGTTCACCATGTTCACGGACCGCGACGGCAAGTACCAGCTGTTGGCGCTGGCGGAGTCCGGGTTCGATCCGCTCGCGCGGACGACGCGCTTCATGCTCACCGAGGAAGCGCACCACATGTTCGTGGGCGAGACCGGCGTGGGCCGTGTCGTTCAGCGCACCGCGGAGCTGATGAAGCAAGGCAGCGACGTGCGCGCGCAAGGTGGGATCGATCTCGCCACCCTGCAGAAGTACCTGAACCTCTGGTACACGCTGTCGCTTGATCTCTTCGGCTCGGAGATCTCCACCAACGCCGCCGCGTTCTTCGGCGCTGGGCTCAAGGGTCGTGCGAAGGAAGAGAAGTTCACGGACCACGTGGCGCTGGAAGGCAGCTACGGGATGGAGGTCCCAGCCGGCGAGGGGCTGAAGCACCAGGACGTCCCGCTGCGCTCGGCGATGAATGAAGTGCTGCGCGACGGGTATGTCGAAGATTGTCAGCGCGGCGTGGATCGCTGGAACAAGACGCTGGAGGCGGCTGGAATCTCCGAGCGGCTCACCCTCCCCTCGCGCCGTTTTCACCGGCAGCAGGGCATCTTCGCCGGGATGCCGTTCGATCCCTCCGGCAAGTTGCTCAGCCAGGCCGAGTACGACCGGCGCAAGGACGAGTGGCTCCCCTCGGAGGAGGACCGCGCCTTCGTGAAGAGCTTGCAGGCGCGCCGCATCACCAAGCCGGGAGAGATGGCGAATTGGATTTCCCCTCCGCCCAAGGGTGTCAACAGCCAACCCGCGGATTTCGTGTACGTGCGGACCGACGTCTAGGTCTGAGACATCGCGGCAACAAACGCTTCAACCCCGTTGACGGCGTGCGTCGGTTGAGCGAAGTCGCCGCCCCATATGGGACTTCAATCGCTGGTTCGCTTCCTGCTGCCCAAGGAAGACCTGTTCTTCCGGATCTTGGAGCAGCAGGCAGAGATTGCGCATGAGGCCGCGCTGGCCTTGGCGGAATTCCGTTCTCCCGAGGCCAAGGCCGAAGACGTTCGGACCAAGGTTCAACAGCTGGAGCATGCCGGCGACAAGCTGGTGCATGAGCTGGAGGACGCGCTCGCGCGGACCTTCGTCACGCCCATTGACCGCGAAGACATCCAGCGGCTCTCCAACGAGTTGGACACGGTGTGCGATCTGGCCAACGCCAGCGTCCGTGCCTGCGTGCTGCTGGGCGTGGAGCACCCGACACCGGCGATGGCCCATCAGATGGGCAAGCTGGTGGAGTGCACCGAGCTGCTGAAGAACGCGCTGCCGCACCTGACCAAGCACGAGTACACGTTGCTTCTCGAAGCCGGCCGCAAGCTGCGCACCAAAGAGAAAGAGGGCGACACCATCTACCGCGAGGCGCTCAGTGCGCTGTTCCGCGATGCTCGGCTGGATTTCAGGGCGCTGCTGCGAGAGCGCGAGGTGCTGGAGAACCTGGAAGACGCGATTGACCATTGCGAGCGCGTGGGGCACAGCCTCGTGAACCTGTCCGTGAAGCATGGTTAGCCTGCTCTTGACCGTCGTCGTCGCGGCGATCGTCTTCGACTACATCAACGGGTTTCACGACGCGGCCAACGCCATCGCCACGGTCGTCTCCACGGGCGTGCTCCCTTTACGGACCGCGGTGTTGGTGGCCGGAGTCTTCAACTTCGTCGGCGCCGTCACAGGTACCGCGGTGGCGAAGACCATCGCCTCCGGCTTCGCGGATCCGGGGATCATCTCTCAGCAGATGGTCTTGGGCGCGCTGCTGGGCGCCATCGTCTGGAACCTGATCACGTGGTGGTACGGCATTCCTTCCAGCTCGTCGCACGCGCTGGTGGGCGGTCTGGCGGGCGCCGTCGTCGCCGATGCAGGCGCTGGGGCTTTCAAGTGGGACGCGCTGCTCAACAAGGTGCTGGTCCCGTTGATCGTCTCCCCCACCGCCGGCTTCTTCGCGGCGTTCTTGCTGATGGTGGGACTGCTGTGGATCTTGCGGCGCCGCCGGCCGGGCACTGTGCACAAGGTGTCGCGGCGGTTGCAGCTCGTCTCGGCTTCCCTGATGGCGCTGAGCCACGGCTCCAACGACGCGCAGAAGTCGATGGGCATCATCACCCTCGCCTTGGTCGCGTATGTCACCGCGGGCCACGGGCACACCCTGCCGGACTGGGTCCTTCCGCCGGCCGGCGCGGTTCCCTTCTGGGTGATCCTCGCCTGCGCCGCGGCGATCGCGTTGGGCACCATGGCGGGTGGCACGCGCATCATCAAGACCATGGGCACGCGCATCATCCGAATCTCTCCGCTGCAGGGCTTCGCCGCGGAGACGGCGGGTGCGGTCACCATTTTGATCGCCAGCCACTTCGGCGTGCCCGTCTCCACCACCCACTGCATCAACGCCTGCATCATGGGCGTGGGAAGCAGCAACCGCGTCTCCGCCGTGCGCTGGGGCGTCGCGGGAAACATCGTGATTGCCTGGGTGCTCACCCTCCCGTTGAGCGCGCTCTTCTCCTACGGGCTAACCAAAGCCATTCACCTGCTGTTCTGACCGCCGTTCTGGTACAGGGCGGGCCATGCCCCGTCTGGTCAAGCAGCCGCGGAACACGGTGATTACCCCACCGCCGATCGCTCTGGAGAGCACCGGCCAAAATAAAGTCCTCACGCCGCAAGCGCGCAATGTGCTGCGTCAGAGGCTGCCTAAGAAGAAGCGCTTCGTGGCGATGGCGGGGAACATCGGCGCGGGAAAGACCACCGCCGCGAAGATGATCAGCCAGACGCTGGGCTTCGAGCTTTTCGATGAGCCGGTGATCGATAACCGGTTCTTGAAGGACTACTACGGCGACATGCGGCGCTGGTCATTCACGCTGCAGCTGGAGTTCTTGATTCGCCGGGTGGAGCACCACGAGCTGATCCACACGGTGAAGAAGAGCTGCATTCAGGACCGCACGCTCTACGAAGATCCGGAGATCTTCGCGAAGTACCTCCACGGCCTTGGCAACATGAGCGACAGCGAGCTGGATCTCTACTTCGAGTATTTCCAGCGGCTGACGCGGACGATCGAGCAGCCGGACAAGGTGATCTGCTTCGACGTGCCCAAGGTGGACGTGTTGCTCTCGCGCATCAAGAGCCGCGGCCGCGAGGAAGAGAAAGGCATTCAGACTCCGTTTCTGCGCGGGCTCAATGGCTATTACGCGAGCTTCCCGGAAGTGCTGCAGCGAAAGTATGGCGTGGAGGTACTCACCATCGACGTGAGCTCGTTGGACATCCGGACCGGACGCGGACGCGAAGAGTTTCTCGACACCGTCACGTCGTTCATCGCGTCATGAGCTCCAAGCGCGCGAAGAAGTCCGCGCCACGGTCCGGCGCAAAGTCCGTTCAGGGTGGACCTCCGCCAGCGAAGCCTGCACGCGCGTCCGAAGTCGTGATGACCCAGATGATTCTTCCTCCGGACGCCAACCCGCTCAACGCGGCGTTCGGCGGCAAGATCATGGAATGGATCGACGTCTGCGGAGGCGTGTCCGCGCAGAGGCACTGCCGTCAGGTCGTGGTGACTGCGTCGATGGACGAACTCCACTTCCACGCCCCGATCCGCGTGGGTTGGATCGTGACGCTCAAAGCGCGCGTGATCGCCGCGTTCCACACCTCGATGGAAGTGGGCGTGACCGTCACCGCCGAGGATCCGCTAACCGGGAACACCAGCATCACCACCAGCGCGTTGCTCACGTTTGTCGCGTTGGACAAACAGGGAACCAAGGTCCCCGTGCCGCCGCTCGCGATTGAGACCGAAGAGGAAAAGGTCGCGTTCCAGGAAGCCCACCGCCGACGTTATGAACGACTCGCGCATCGAAATGAAGGCAAGGAATGGCTCCGCGTACTGGAGAGCTAGCAGAGATTGGTCGAATACATTCAGGAGAGTTGGGCGCCGAGCCGTGCTCGGAAGCGAAGCCCAAGCCTCGACCGTTGTATGTCAGCTCTCGCGACGCTTTGAGTGCAGGCTCGCGCATTTCCTCGGCGCCCCTGTTCCGATCCTTAGCTGGGGCGGCTGCGACGGAGCCTCGCGAAGAGTCCGCCGCCCGTCTGTGGCTTCCGCGGCGGAGCGCCCAAGGCCGCGCGACCGACGACCTTGTAGAGGTTCTGTTGATAGATGCTGTTGCTCGGTTCCAGCGCGAGGGCTTTGCGCAGGAGCTCTTCCGCTTGAGCCAGGTCCTTGCGCTGCATGACCAGAATCAACGCGAGCTTGTTGTAGAGCGGCGCCGGATGGTTCATCCCGCCGATCGCCTGACGAAGCAGGTGGATCGCCGCGTCGATCTCGCCTCTGCGCTCCAGCGTCACCGCGCGCTCGATCACGTTCGCGGCCCCGCCGTTTCTTCGCGAGGGCGTGGGATCTCCCGTGACGCGTTCCAGCGGAGCCATGGGCGCGACCTGTCGAGTGCCTCCGGGTCTCCAGTTCGCCCCCAGCTTGACGTTGCGGACCGTGGGATCTCCGGACGGAGCAGCCGAATTGAGCACCTCTTGAGTGGCGCGGATCTCGGGCGCGGTGATGTCCTCGGGATGCATGGGCACGCGCGCGCCCGCGACTTTCGGCTGAGGCAGATCCGCGAAGTGAAGCGTGGGCCGCTGCACGGTCTTCACCACGTCTTCGGACCACGGCTGATCCATCGGCGCGCGCATCAGAGGGCGGGTCTCCTCTCCGTCCTCGGAGCGACGCACCTCGACGACGCCGCGATCCATCAAGGAACGCAGCACGACCTGCGCTTCGATCTCGGAGATCCGGCAGGCGCGCGCCATCTCCGAGAGCTTGGTCCGACCGTCGACGTAGGAGACCACGTACGCCTCGAAGGCGTGGAGCGTGGACGCGAGCTCCACGCCGCCGCAGACGCGGGGAATCGCATCTCCGTCCCAAGCCGAGGTGTAGCGAGCGGTCGGGCCATCCACGAAAGGCGCGCGAGGCGGAGCGATGGGGAGGTCGCGGGTGATCTTTCTTTCGGGAGGAGCGAGGAGCGCGCGCACCACCGAGGGCTCGGTGACGGGCTCACTCTCCAGACCACCCTGAAAATTCAGGAGCAGCTCGCACCGCGGACATTGAAAGTCGTCCGGGTCAGCGGGCGCGCCACACTGTGGACAGCTTTCCGTGAGTGTCACAGACACGCCGGAAGGGTCGCACGCAGAGGCTGGAGGTGGAAGCCCCGCGTTCCGTGGGGATCAGGTCGAGAACGACTGACCACACCCACACGAGTTCTTCGCGTTGGGGTTCTGGAACTTGAAGCCCGCGTCCTGAAGGCGGGTGACGTAGTCGACCTCGGTTCCCTCCAGGTACTGCTTGGAGAGCCCGTCGGTGGCGATCTTCACCCCGTCCTGTTCCCAGACCAGGTCGTTGGGCTTGCACTCCTTGAGCAAATTCAAGTCGTAGCCAAAGCCGCTGCAGCCGGAGGGGGTGACGCGAACGGTGAAGTAGTACCCCTCGAAGTTCTGCTGACGCATGACTTCTTTGACCTGAGCGAGCGCGCCGGCGGTGAGCGTGAAGAAGGGCGTGCTGCCGGCCGTGGCCTGGGTGTCCGAGCTGGGGGCGGTCTGCGTGTTTTCCATAGAGGCTTTCTATAACGCCCCGGCGGTCCATTTCCATTCGCGCGCCAAGACTTGCGTCACCCCTCGGCGCTGTTGAGCGAACGACCGCCATCCACGGCGACCACTTGCCCGGTCATGAACCGAGGCCCTGCGAGGAGAAATCGCACCGTGTGGGCGATGTCCGCCGGGGAGCCAAAGCGCTTCTGGGGGATGCGGTTGCGAAGCGTTTCCAGGACCTCCGGGGTCAGGCCCTCCGGGGGAAGGACGGTCCCAGGGGCGACCGCGTTGACCCGAATCAGAGGGGCCAGCTCGACCGCCAAGCACTGGGTCAGCACAGACAAGGCCCCTTTGCTCATGCAGTAAGCGGAATAACCCCGCCAGAAGTTCTTCACGCCGCCAATGTCCAGGACGTTGAGCAGGTCCCCTCCTCCGCGCGGGATCATTCGCCTCGCCGCGGCCTGGCTGAGCAGGAAAGGCGCTCTGGCGTTGAGCGCCCACTGACGATCGAGCGAAGAGAGCGGCGTCTCGGTAAACGCCTCGCGCTCAAACAGGGCGGCGCTGTTGACCAGAATGTCCAACGGACCCAGCTGTTTCTCCACGCGATCGATCAGGTCAGAACAGGCATCCGCCTGCGTGAGATCCGCCTGAAACGCCTCTGCTTTTCGCCCCTGCTTTCGAGCGCCCTCCAACACTTCCCGTGCACCTTGGGTCGACCTGTGGTGGTGCACCGCCACGTCCGCGCCTGCGTCCAACAGTGACTCCACGATGGCACGACCCAGTCGGATACCGCCACCAGTCACCAGCGCACGCTTGCCTCGAAGCCCGTCCATGCGGCTGTTATAGGTACGCGCATGGCGACCTTCAAAGACCTGCTGGCCAATACCAAGAAAGAGATCAAGGAAGTCACGGTTGACGAGGTGAAGAAGCTGCTGGACGCGAAGGCACCGGCAAAGCTGCTCGACGTCCGTGAGAGTGATGAGTACGCGGCGGGGCGGCTTCCTGGAGCCATCTCCATTCCGCGCGGCTTCTTGGAGCTTCGAGTTGAAGACAAGGCCAAGCGCGACGACGCGCTGGTCGTCTACTGCGCGGGCGGGGTGCGATCCGCGCTCGCGACCAAGACCTTGCGCGACATGGGCTACACCAACGTCGTCTCCATGGCAGGAGGGTACAACCGCTGGCACGACGCCGCGCTGCCCACGGAGAAACCGTTCGTGCTGACTGGGGAGCAGAAAGAGCGCTACCGCCGTCACCTGATCATCCCCGAGGTCGGCGAAGAGGGCCAGGCCAAGTTGCTCAAGTCGAAGGTGCTACTGATGGGGGCGGGAGGACTCGGTTCGCCCGCCGCGCTCTACCTCGCCGCGGCGGGCGTGGGCACGCTGGGCATCATCGACATGGACGTGGTCGATCTCTCGAACCTGCAGCGGCAGATCATTCACACCGTGGATCGCGCGGGGAAGCCGAAGGTGGAGAGCGCAGCGACCGCGATTGCCGCGCTGAACCCCGACGTGAAGGTCGTTCCTTTCAAGGAACGACTCGACTCGTCGAACGTGACGCGGATCCTCGACGGCTTCGACATGGTGATCGACGGCGGTGACAACGTCCCCACCCGCTACCTGCTCAACGACGCGTGCGTGATGCAGAAGAAGCCGAACATCCACGGCTCCATCTTCCGCTTCGAGGGTCAGGTCACGACGTTCATCCCGTATCAGGGGCCTTGCTATCGCTGCCTCTACCCTGCACCGCCGCCGCCAGACCTGGCGCCGTCCTGCGCGGAAGCGGGCGTGCTGGGAATCCTGCCTGGCATCGTCGGACTGCTTCAGGCGAATGAGGCGATCAAGCTCATCCTCGGGAAAGGCCAGCCGCTGCTGGGTCGACTGCTGACGTTCGATGCGCTCGCGACGAAGTTCAACGAGCTCAAGCTGCGCCGTGATCCCAAGTGCCCCGTCTGCCGCGAGGGCGCTCAGATCGAGTTCATTGACTACGAGCAGTTCTGCTCCACCGCGGCGTAACGGGCCGGTCTCTATGAACAACTCTGCTCCACTGCTTCCTGAGGGCTCGTGCCAGTCTCGCAGATGACGGTCGAAGAGCTTGAGCCGCTGCTCCGCCTGTCACCCGCGGAGCGGCCGGCCCTGCTCGATGTCCGCGGGCACGACGAGCACGCGCACGTCGCGTTCCCCGGCTCCGTACTGATTCCTTTGCACGAGCTGGAGCAACGTGTGGACGAGCTCGACGCGTTCGCGGGGAAGCCCGTGGTCGTCTACTGTCACCACGGGATCCGCAGTCTCCAGGGCGCCGCGTTTCTCACGTCACTGGGGCTGAACGCCGTGTCCCTGCAGGGCGGGATCGACGCGTATGCGGTCCGCGTGGATAGGACGATGGCGCGGTATTAGAACGCGCTGGCGTTCAAGGCCGAGCGCACTCTTTTCACTCGGGTCACGCCCCCAGCGCTTGTCGGAAACTGGATGCCCTGTCGGAGGGCACCTATCGTCGCGAGCATGAAAACCACCGCCCTGCTCGCCCTGATGGTTCTCGCCGTTGGTTGCGGACGTTCTTACCCGCATGACCCGGTGCCGTGTACCGACGACAGCCAGTGCGCCACCAGTCACAAGTGCCTGCCGGAATGGACGCGCTCGGACGCAGGCGCTTGTCTCTCCACGCGAACTGTTTGTCGCAAGCCCTGCACCACGGACGCGGACTGCAGCTACTGCGGACTCTTCACCGTCTGCGCCGTCGATGCCTGTGACACCAGTGGTCCCACCACCTGCAGCGTGTTCTGCGGCGACGGAAAGTAACGGCGACCGCGGGCGCAACGCCGACATCACCTGCATGCATGAGGCGCTTAGAAAAGATTGAAGCGCTTCGCTATCCAATTGGCGAAGCGCTTCAATAGATCCGGTCGGCGCCGCGTCGACCGCGGCTTCATCTACGCGGTGATGGCCGGACGACGCATCTTGTTCACATGCGCAGACAGCTCCGGCGACGCCGGGGACATCGCACCCTCCTCGCCCTCCACTCCCGACGAGGTAGAGGCGATTCCTCCTTCACCTGATCCGGAGGCGGTGGCCGCGGTGCCGGCCCCATCACCCATACCCAAGTCCACGAGCCCCTTGCCGCCTGCGGAGCTGGTCGTAAACGTCCCGGCACCTTCCGGCGTGACTTCCATGTCTGCCAGGAGCTGACCCACATTGATGTCTTCGCCCGCCATAAGCTTGCTCTTGAGATCAGGGTTGTTGAGCAGTTGCTGCAGGAGCAGAGGGTTTTCTTTAATCGCCTTTGCGAGCATGGGGTTCATCAATAGCTTCGCGATCTGCTGAGCGAATTGCGGCGACGCTTCCGGCGCTATCTCCATGATCTTTTCGGCGGCCGCCTGGGCGTTCTTCTTGTCGAGCTGCGCCCAGAGCGCATCCATCAACATCTTGTCGACGGTCGAACCAGTCTTCGAGATCTTGTCAGCGGAGTCCGTCGCCTGCTTCGCCAATTCGCGATCGCTGTCAGTGGCGCCGGGCCCCAATGAGCCATCCGCCAGCGCATCACCACCGCCCTTGCCGCCACTGCCGCCACCAATCTGCCCACCGCCTTGGACGTTATTGAGCTCGGTCAGGTTGGGCGGAACGTTGCTCATGCCCGAGACCACGCCGGCTTCCTTCCAAGGGATGTCGCTGAAGTTGTACACACCGACGCCCTTGCCGCCTCGGGACTCAATCACCTTGTCTTTCCCGTCCGCGCCCTTGCCCATGTAGATCCCGATGTGAGGAATACCGTCCTTGCCTGGCGGCATGTACAGGACTGCGCCCACCACGGGCGGATTCCCGAGCACTTTCTCCATCGCCATCTTCTTCGTCCCGTTGATCAAGGTCGTGGAACGCATGCCGCCTTGCCCAGGTTTGATCGGGAGCCCGATGCCCTCGAAAGCCTTCATCACCAGGCCTGAACAGTCATATCCAGCACCGCCTGTGCCGCCCCAGACGTAGGGCTTGCCCGCGGCGTTTTTCATCACCCAGTTCACGAGGTCCTGGGGATTTTTCAGACCAGTCGGCGGAAACCGCGGGATGGCTCCGGGCGGATTGGTTCGGATCGTCGTCATGTTCTGCCTCACGAGGAGAGGTCGGTTGCTGAAGTAGTTGGATTCTCGAAGCAGCCCTCTCAGAAGTTGCGAAGGGGAGAACCGCATTCTGAGAATGGCGCGCACCGGAGCCTTCACGGCCGGAGACGTCAGCCTCTGGGTCAAAGTTCCACCCCGTTACGCGGGCCTCTCAACCAGACCGACAATGTCCGCCTCTCCTGGCAGTCCCAGGCGGCTTCGGGGTCCGGAGCCTTTCCCACCCCGCGCATTGCTCCCTGTTTCCGGCCGCATAGGGTCTTGCATCGCCGGTATCACCGAGGGAGAGTCTCACCTTCGATCACAGCCGAAGGAGGAACGTTGGCCTACGACGTCTCTGTGAGCTGGGAGCTTCCGCCGGGAACCGTGTTCGCCGAGCTTGCCTGGGCCCAAGCAAGCTGCGGTCTGACCGAGTTCCTCAACCTGGACGAACGCGCCCCTTCGCCGGTCGCGCACTTCTCCAACGGCGACGTCCACCTCAAAGCCGGCAACGGCGCGTTGGTGGTGGACCGCGTGGAGCTGCGGAACGGCGGCCGTCCGCTGCTCTTCGATCCGGCGCTGCTGCGAATCGCGCGGCTCTACCGCTTGGCGCCCTTCAACCTGAAACAATCGGATCCGCAGAGTGGAAGTTGGATCTTCGGCGAGACGCATGACGCCGGCTCCGCGGCCTTGATGCGTGCGGGCACCGGTGGCTTCGCCCTGACACTGCAACCCGGCACGCGCTCCGCGACGGTGTTGAAGCACGCGGATCATTTCGTGAGCCCGCTCTACTTTGCGGAGGATGTCCTCTCCCGCGTCGACGTGGGTCGCGTTCTGCGTGCGGAACGAACGCTGGTGCGTTGCGAAGAGGCGGAGGTGCTGCTCTCGCGCGAACGCCACACCGGAGAGATGACCAGCTGCCTGTGCGCGCGGGCGATCCGTTTCCCGAATGAACGTCCCGTCCCGCTCACCGCGTTTCATTTGGCGGCGCAAGTGGAGCTGGGCGCGTTCACCGGTTGGTCCGACGCGCGCGTCACCTTCGAGCACGGCGAGATGACTCTGGAAGGAAACCAGATCGTCGACGTTCGTCACTTCGTTCGTCACTTCAACGACCGCGGCAATTCAGAAGCGGCGTAAGCGATTCCATGTACGAGCTCTACATCGGCAACAAGAACTACTCTTCGTGGTCACTGCGTCCGTGGATTCTCCTGCGCGAGCTTGAGATTCCTTTCACGGAGCGGCTGGTGCCGTTCGCACCCAATGGATCCAGCTGGGAAGCGTTTCGTCGCTTCTCTCCTTCTGGTCGCGTGCCTTGCTTGATCGATAGCGGTCACGCGATTTGGGAGTCGCTGGCGATCGTCGAATACGTCGCCGAGCACGATCAACGGGTGTGGCCTTCGGATCCACAGGCCCGCGCGTGGGCCCGCTGCGCCGCCGCGGAGATGCACGCGGGCTTCGCGGAGCTGCGCAAACGCTGCTCGATGAGCTGCGGGGTGAGGGTTCGTCTGCACGAGATCACCGACGGGCTCGCCAAGGATCTCGACCGCATCCAAGAGCTGTGGAACCAAGGATTCTCGCGTTTCGGCGGGCAGTTCCTCGCGGGAAACACCTTCACCGCGGTGGATGCGTTCTTCTGTCCGGTCGCCTTCCGCGTCCAGACCTACGACCTGAAGCTGGATCGTGCCTCCACCGGCTATGTGGACCGACTGCTCTCGCTCAAGGGGATGCGGGCTTGGCAGAACGACGCACTGCACGAGCCTTGGCGTGACGCCTCGCATGAAGTTGAAGTGAAGGGGCTGGGAACCGTGGTGAAGGACCTCCGCGAGCAGGCGAAGACGCCGTTCGGTCACTGAGCACGTTCTCCAAGAAGTTGAGAAGATCGGCACTGCGTTTTGGCCACGAACGGGACGTCGCCGCACGACCAACGGTCCGACGGTCCGCGCATTCCTGGTTCTGTCATCGGCGTT
>JBQTKE010000099.1:0-9814 GCA_052386435.1 Myxococcaceae bacterium | reverse complement strand
ACGGGGGACCGGACCCCCGGTCCCCGTTTCTGCGCGGCGAAGGACAGCACCAGGCACAGCGCCATCGAAAATGGGGCCTGGTAGAGCGGGTCGTGCGCCAGTGAGAGCAGCAAGAAGTGCAGCAGCGCCACCAAGCCCACCGCCTGCTCCAGCGACCCGCGCGGCCGGCGAAGCGCCAGCGCCAGCAACAGCGCCAGAAAGAGAAGCAGCCCCGGAACACCCACCTCCGCCGCGATGCTGAGCAACTGGTTGTGTGCCTTACCCGTGTTCTCCAGCACGTACTGCGGCGTCTCCGGGGCGCCGTAGTCGCGAACCTTGAAACGTCCCGCGCCGGTCCCTACCCACGGGTGCGCGCGCGCCGCCGTCAGGCCTGCCTCAAGAAGAAACGAGCGATCTCCACTTCCCTGCGCGCTGAAGCTGGAGAGAAAGCGATCACGCAACGCCGGACGAAATGCGACGACGGAGAAACCCACCAGCACGACGAAGACGCCGACCCAACGCGCGCGGCCTCTCACGCAGAGAAACACCGCGAGCAGGGCCGCGCCCAGCAGCGCCACGGTCGCTCCGCGCGCGAAGGGAAAAATCATCACCGACAACGCGCCAAGCACCGCGACGCCCAGCGCCAGCACGCGATCCCGCCCCGTCGTCTTCAGTCCAATCACCAGCGCCACCAGCACGGCCAGGCCTCCGGTGTGCGCGAACTTCAGCCGGTGCGCGAGCAGACCGCCTCCCATAAAACGCCCTTCGACTCCAGGCACAGGCTCGTAGAGGCGATGAAACGGAAACTGGGTCCACGCCAACGGCTGAAAGAACTCGTGCGCGGGCCAGATGCCGAAGTGCTGCAATCCCGCCAAGAGGCACGACAGCAAGAACACGCCAGCGAAGACGTACGCGAGCCGCCGCCGCGAGCCCGCCTCGAGCGTGGGCCACGCGCACGCAGCCAAGGGGATCGCCAACCAGTCCGCGAGCCGCGCGATCCCGGTTCCGCTCGGCGGGCGACCCGCAACGGTGGACGCAATCAACGACCAGAGCACGAAGGCGAGCAGCGGACTCCAGGCGCGCAGCGGCTGCTCCCGCCAAAGCCCCTTCAGCAACACCCAGACACAGCACAGCGCCAACCCCAGAGAGGCCAGCGCTTCGACCGAGAGCGCACCCACTCCCCATAACGCGAGCGGCACCACGACGCCCAAGCCTCGCCAACCCACGGCAGAGCCCTTCACGCTCCCGCTCACGGCAGATACCTGCGTGGGCCCCACTCCTGTCGCGCCAGCAACGTCAGCGCCGCTATCGACAACAGCGCCATCGGCGTCCATGCCGCCAGAGACGGAGAAAGTTGCCCGCCCACGGCCAGCGCTCGGCAGATCACCATCGTTCCCCAGAACATCAGGGCGACGGTGAGCCCTTCCACCAGCGCCGCCGTCAGATGTCCCTTGCGCGAAGTCCGCAGCGCCAACGCCACCGCGAGCAGACATGCGGGCAACCCCGCCAGCGGATAAGCGAACCGGTTGTGCAAGGCGAGGACATGCAGCACCACCGAGAGCCCCGCCGCCTTGCGAATCTTGATCTGCTCGCGCAGCTGCGGAATCCGCAATTGCTCGGGACGGCCGGAGCGGATTCGAAACGCCGCGTCCGGAGCGCCCAGCTCCAAGCTCAGGCTCGGCGATTGGACGAGCTCGCTCTTGGCCGGACCGAAGAAGCGTCGCTCCGCAACGTTCGTCAGCTGCCATGTCGTGCCGCTGGTGAAGCGCATGGACGCGGCGTCCACTCGACGCGCCAGCTGAAAGTCGGGCGACAGCTCCAGCAGCGTCACCTGCGCGAAGCCCTCCTGCGCGTCGCCGTCGCGCAGGTAGAACACCCACTGCCCTCTCCGGAACCACTTACGCCGCGAGAAGAACGTCTCCCAGTCACCCCAGCGGTTGAAGCGAAAGCGCGCGATCTCATCGACGCGCCGGCTGGCGTGCGAGACGACCGCGTCCTCGAAGAAAACCAGCCCGCCACAACACAGCAGCGCGCAGAGCGCGATGGGGAGACAGAGCCGAACCGGCCCGAAGCCCAACGACCGCAGCGCGGTCAGCTCGCCGCGTTTGCGCAGCGTGGAGATGCTGGCCCCTGCCGCGAGCAAGAGTGCCGCCGGCGCGAGCTGGTGCGCGGTCACCAGCGTCTTGTAGCCGTAGAGCTCCAGCACATCCCGTATCCACGTCGGTCCGGTGTACGCCTTGGCGCGGTCCACGTAGTCCGCGACGAGGTAGATGCCCAGCACAGCGCTAAACACCCCGCCCAGGTAGGTGACGAAGGTGGAGAGCACGTAGCGTTCGATGCGCGCCTTCACCGCCGCTCCCCGTGACGCCCCAGACGAAAGAACGCAAACGCTCCCGCGCCAACGAAGAGAACATTCGGCAGCTGCGCGGCGACCGCCGGAGGAAGACGTCCGGAGACCGCCCATGACTCGAACATGCGCGCCAGCACGTAGTAGCCCACGTACGCGGACAGCGTCAGCGCAAACCCGCGGCCGCGCCGTGATTTCCCACCCAAGATCGCCAACGGCGCGGCGATGAACGCGAAGGCGAGCGGCGACACCGTCCGTCCCAAGCGACCGTGTAGCGCGACGATGTACTGCATGGGATCTTCCCCTCGAGAAGGGGCATCCTCCGCCGCGCGTTGCAACTCGGCCGGCGTCATCGCTTCGTAGGGGGAGTTCCCGCGGTTGCCACGCCAGAGCGCATCGCCCAACCAGACCGCGACCTCCGCGGTGTCAAAATCGACGACTTGGTAATTCGCGGTCACCGCGTTGGACTTGTGCGCCTCGCCATCGTCCAATACCAACTTCAGCTCTTGCTTGGACGCCTTGGGGTTGATGTGCCCGCGCCGCGCCAGCACCAGGACAGGCGCGCCCGCGTTCTGCTCGTCATGGACGAGCACGTTCTCCCAAGCGTGCGTGTCGGGATCTACTTTCTCCGCATAGAGCGTGAGCCGGGACAGCCCTTCATGAAAGAGCCCAGGCTTCACGTCGCCCATCACGTTGCGCTTCACCACCTGCTCAATCACGCGCTGAAGCGAAGACAGTCCCCACGGCTCAGCCGACCAGGTCAGCGCCAACATCAACGCGCAGATCAGCACGCCCAGACTGACCGGCACGCGAAGAATCTGAAACGGGCTGATACCGCACGCCTGCAACGCGGCGATCTCGCGATCCTCCGACAGCCTTCCCAGCCCGAGCAGAATTCCCAAGAGCAGCGCGACGGGTAGCGCCATCACCAGGAAGTGCGGTGACATGTAGAACATCAACAGCGCGAGATCCCGCGCGCGCACGCCGGAACCCAGCAACGTGTCCGTGCCGCGCAGGAACTGCATCACCAGCAGCAGGAGGAACAGGAACCCCACCCACAGCACCAACGGGAGAAGTATCTCCTTGATGAGGTAGCGCTGAAGGATCACCGCAGGGCACGCGCTCCGATGTCTTTCCGGAACTGCGCTCCCTTCAGCTCAATGCCAGAGACCACGCGGTAGGCACTCTCCCGTGCGCGTTCCAGCGACTCACCTTGCGCACAGACAGTAAGCACGCGGCCACCCGCGCTCACTGTCTTTCCGTTCTCGTGTCGAGTCCCCGCATGGAACACCAACCCCTTCGCGGAGTCGAGTCCACGAATCTCATCGCCCACCACGGGCGCCTCCGGGTATCCGCGCGCAGCCAGCACCACGCCGATCGCCGCACCCTTCGCCCACCGCAACGGGCGTTGCTCCAGCGCGCCGCGCGCGCAGTCGAGGAGCAGAGGAAGAACGTCTTCATCCAACTGCAGCATCAACACCTGCGTCTCCGGATCTCCGAAGCGGCAATTGAACTCCAGCACGCGAAGGCCTCGAGGGGTCAGCATCAGCCCCGCGTACAGCGCGCCGCGGAAGGGAGAGCCTCGCTTCGTCAGCTCGCGCAACGTGGGCGCGATCACTGTGCGCCCCACCTCTTCAACCCCCGCGCGATCCAAGAACGGCGCAGGTGCATACGCGCCCATTCCACCGGTGTTGGGGCCCTGGTCTCCGTCGAAGATCCGCTTGTGGTCCTGAGCGGGTGGCAGCAGCGCGTAGCGCTCGCCGTCACACAGAGCGATCACTGAGACCTCTTCGCCCTCGAGAAGCTCTTCCAACACCAACGTCGTGCCCGCGTCGCCCAGTGCGGACATCTGCTTCACCGCCTCCACCGCCTCGTCCGCGTTCTGCGCCACCACCACGCCTTTGCCGGCAGCCAGACCGTCTGCCTTCACCACGATCGTTCCGCGTTCGCGCGCGAAGCGCTCGGCTTGAACAGGATCGGTGAAAGCTCGGTACTCCGCGGTCGGAACACCGGCCGCGGCCATGATCTCTTTCGCGAACGCCTTCGAACCCTCCAGCCGCGCCGCTGCCCGCCCCGGACCGAACACCGCAACGCCTGCCTCCACCAAGACGTCCGCGACCCCAGCGACCAGCGGCGCTTCCGGTCCAACCACCACCAGGTCCGAGCCCAGCTTACGCACCAATCGCAGCACGGCTTCCGGATCAGCTGCCGTCACGGCGACGTTTCGCGCGAGCGACGCGGTGCCCGGATTCCCAGGGGCGCAGACCAGCTCGGTGAGCTTCGGGCTCATGGAGATCTTCCACGCCAGCGCGTGCTCTCGACCGCCGCTTCCCAGAACCAGCACCTTCACGTGGAGCTCCCTTTATTGGCCCATCAGATACAGCGCCCGCTTCGCAGGTAGATAGGACGGATCGAGCGTCACCACGCGCGTAAGCCGTTTCTTCGCTTCCGGGACATGCTTCCGTCGACTCTCCACTTCCGCGAGCGCGACTTCCGCTGCGAGGAACGACGGTGCCAAGGAGAGCGCCTCGTTTAGAGACAGCTGAGCCCCATTGACCGAACCACTCGAGAGCAACGCCTTGCCCAACGCGTAATGCGCCAGCGGCAGTTGCTCATCCACCGCCACCGCTCGCTCCGCTTGAGCCTTCGCTGTTCCTCGATCATTCCGCGCCAGAGCGACGAGCGCGCGCAACGCATGGCCGGGCGCGTTGGCATCGTCAATCGCCAACGCCTGCCGCAGCCAATTGTCCGCGCCGGCAAGGTCACCCTGGTGGTAGCGAATCAAACCTTCATAGAGCCGCGCCGTTGGATCCTGCGGAAGCGCCAACTTCGCCACGCGATTCTCCACGCCTGCCAACAGGTCCGCGGAGGTGAGGGAGAGCCGCGGGTCCTCTGGCAGAGGCCCCAGCCGCGTCGGATCGGCGGTCATCGCACGCGACAACAAGGGGAAGGCCTCCGCGGACGCATCGCGGGACGCTGCCGAAGCACCCGCCCACAACAGCGCGTCCAGCCGACGTGAATCCTGCTCCGCCGCCTTGGTGAAGATCTCCACCGCGTCGGGGAACTTGCCCTGCGCCACGGCCAAGCGGCCTTGAAGCAGCGTCTCCAACGCCGGGTTGTCGAACCTTCCCTTCAGTACCGTCAGATGCGTGGCCGCCTGGTCCGCCTTGTCCGACGCGAGCGCGGTGAGAAATCCCTGGAGGTGCGCCGCAGGCGACGTGGCATCCAAGGCGAGCGCGTCCGCCACCGCGGTGGCCGCTGCCTCCAACCTGCCGGTGGTTCGATTTACCGCTGCGAGGTGAACCAGTGCGTCACGCCGAATGTCGGGCTCGGCGCTGGGCTCATGCGCCACTTCGGCCAGCTCCTCTATCGCTTGTGGAGCTTTGCCAAGAGCTCGGTAGCGCAGCGCCGCTAAGGCGACGACGATCTGCGGCTGACCTGGAGATTGCTCCAGCGCGCGCGTGTAGGCGTCGCGGGCCAGAGCGGGTTCGCCGACCTCTTCGTAGAGACGCGCCAACAGCGACAACGACTCCAGGTGCGCCGGATCGGTGGACAATCGGCGAGCAAGCTCCGCCACCGCTGCCCGGTACTCCCCATTCGCCCGGTGCGCGAGCGCCCGATAGTAGTGCGCCCGCCAAGGCGCTTCCGGCAACCCGAGCGCGGCGTCGAGCGCTGCCCCCGCCTGCTCCGGCGACTGCACCAGCAGCACCCGGCCCTTCACCACCAACGCCTCTGCCTGATCCTGTCCCTTCGCGCGCGAGAGCGCTTCGTCCGCCAGACGCCTCACCTCATCCAACTGCTGCGCGTCCTGGCCCTTCTGGCTCAGCAAGAGGTTCGCGTGCGCCACCAGCGACGCGGCATCGCGGCCGGAGCGCCTCTGTGCGGCACCAATCAACGCCAGGGCTTCTTCGTAGGTCTTCTCGTCCAAGCCTTCCGACCAGCCCAGCGCCAGCGACTGCACGTAGCCTGCGATCGCCTCGTCGCTGCTGGGGTCCAGCAACAATGCCCGCTGAAACGCGCGAACCGCCTGCGCGTACCCAGCAGGCGTGTCCATGGAGAGCTGCGAACCACCTTCGGCCAGAAAGGTTCGACTCTCGCCCTGAGGCTCGCCCACGACTTGGCGCCAGCGCTCCACCGCGGTGGTCACCGGCTCCGGCACGGACGAAGGGCTCTTCGTCGTTCCGCCCTCGGGCCACAGCAACACCACCAGCGTCACGACCGCCAGCACCAGCCCACCCGCGGCGAGGCCGATGATCCGCGCTTGGCGTTTGCGCCTCTGCCGCTGCTGTAAGGGGAAGAGCGTGGAGACTTTGCCAGCGGGATCCGCGGCCAGCTCCGGGATCACCGCCTCCATCGTCTTCTCGTGCTCGGACGGATCGCGCACGCTCGCCACCCACGGCATGGTGGCCGCCGGCAGCGGAGACCTGGAGAAGTCAGAGACGTCTGGCGGAGGAAGCGGAGACCGCGGCGCCGTCCGCATCGGCGTGGGGGTTCCGATCAAAGCGCCGGGCACAGGCGACATGACGGGATTGGGAACAACCACCGTGCGGTCGCCCATTCGCGCTGGGTCGGCCACCTCGGTGATGTCGGTCGATTCGGATTCGCCGAGGCTGCAGTCACTGCAGATTCCCAGCGCGCGATCGAACGCGTCGGTCAAAAGCTGGCTGCACTTGCGACACTTCACCAGCCCCTGGCCGGACAGCGGCGAAGGGAGATCAACCGTGTTCTCAGCGGTGACGTTGGTGATCTCGTCGGACGTCACCTCTTCCACGTCCGAGTCTTCCTCCGAAGGCACCCGCGTCATCCGCGAGCTCAGCTTCGGCATCTGGACCGTCATCGCGGCAGCTTCGGGCTGCGGCAACGCGTCCTGCTTGCGCACCATCTGAATCGCCCGACAGCGCGGACATTGCGCCCGCACGCCCTGCGTCGAGACGATCCGATCGTCGATCCCGTACGCCGCCGCGCACTTCTGACAGACGATCCTCATTCACCGCCGCTCAGTGCCGGAAGTGCCGAATGCTGGTGAACACCATGGCCAACCCATGCTCGTCGGCCGCGGCAATCAGCTCCGCGTCGCGTACTGAGCCTCCGGGCTGGACGACGCACGACGCGCCAGCCTTGGCCAACTCGTCGAGCCCGTCGCGGAAAGGGAAGAACGCGTCCGAAGCCACCGCGCTCCCCTTCAACGCCGCGCCTCCTCGTCCCACTGCAATCTTCACCGAGTCCACGCGGCTGGTCTGACCGCCGCCCGCCGCCAGCAGCTTCTCTCCGTTCGCGAAGACGATCGCGTTGCTCTTCACGTGCTTGCACACGCGCCACGCGAACCGCAGCGCCTCGAGCTGCTCGTCGGTGGGCGCGCGCTTGGTCACGACCTTCCAGTCGGTCTGCGGCTCCACGGAGTCGCGGTCCTGTACCAACACGCCGCCGGAGACGCCACGCGCCTCCAACGCCGCGCGCGGAGGACTGCCCGCGGCCAAAGTTGGACCTGCCTCGAGCAACCGCAGGTTCTTCTTCGTCGCGAGAACGTCGAGCGCGGTCTTCGAATACGACGGCGCAATCACCGCCTCGAGGAACGTCTCCGCCAGCGCCTTCGCGGTCGACTCATCCACGTCGCGGTTGAGAGCTACGACGCCGCCGAACGCGCTCACCTCATCCGAACCCCGGGCGACGCGGTAAGCCTGCTCCAGCTTCCCGTCGGTGGCCACGCCGCACGGGGTGTTGTGCTTGATGATCACCGCGCAGGGCTTGCCCGGAAACTCGAGCACCAGCGCCAGCCCAGCATCCAGATCAAGGATGTTGTTGTACGAGAGCTCTTTGCCCTGCAGCACCTTGGAGAACGCGACCGTGGGCTCCTTGGGCGCGGCGTATTCCTTGTAGAACGCCGCGCGCTGATGCGGGTTCTCGCCGTAGCGAAGGTCCTGCGCCTTCTGAAACGACAGTGAGAGCTCGGACGGAAACGGCTCCTGCGCGCCTTGCGAGAGGTACTGTGAGATCGACGCGTCGTACGCCGCGGTGTGCGCGAACGCCTTGCGCATCAGCTTGCGCCGAGTCGCCTCGCTCACCGACTTCTTCTCCCTCAGCTCTACAAGTACGCGCTCGTAGTCGTTCGGATCCACCACCACCGCGACATGGGCAAAGTTCTTCGCCGCCGCGCGAACCATCGCCGGACCACCGATGTCAATCTGTTCAATCGCATCCGCTTCGGACTCGCCGCGCGCGATGGTCTGTCGGAACGGGTAGAGGTTCACCACCACGAGAGAGATGGGCTCGATGCCGGCCTTCTGGAGGTCCGCGCGATCCGAGTCCAGCGTGGGGCGACCGAGGATGCCTCCATGGATGCGCGGGTGCAGCGTCTTCACGCGGCCGCCGAGGATCTCGGGGCTCTGCGTGTGCTCGGACACCTTGAGCACCGGGACGCCCGCTGTCGCCAGCGCGTCCATGGTGCCGCCCGTGGAAAGAACCGTGAACCCAAGCTGGGTCAGCCCCTGAGCAAACGGGACCAGACCGCGCTTATCCGAGACGCTTAAGAGAGCAAGCACAGCGGCAGTAAGCACCTTGAGAGAGAGAGCGATTGCCATAGCAACCACCCCCACCCCTGTCAACGCGGCCACCCTGTGCGGCCCGGAGCGAACCCGCTAGCGAATAGGCTGCGGAGGTGGCACCGGATCCGTCTCTGTCGCTTCACGCAACTTGAGCAGACCGCGCGTCTCCACCTGACGAATGCGCTCGCGGGTCAGGTTCATGATCTCGCCGACTTCTTCCAGCGTAATCCCACCCTTCTCCGCGACGTCCAGCGCGCAGGTGTGCTCCAGCTCCGTGATCTCTTTGTCCGGAAAGTTCAGCTTGATCGACCCGGTCTCAGGGTTCACGTCTAGATAGAGGTTGTGCTTGCACGAGACGAACATGCACGGACGCGGACCATTGATGCATTCGGCGCGCGTCTTCGGACGCTGCGATTCGACGGTGCGCAGCAGCTCCGCCTCTTCGGGATCGACCTCGCCCGAGATGCGTCGCTTGCGGAGATCACGTGCCATCTCCTTGCGCGACATCGTCTTGGACCGCTTGCGCGGCTCATCCCCGTCCTCCGGTGACACCGGGTCCGGGAGCATCTGCTCATTGAGTTCGCTCATCTTCCCCTCCCTCAGGGCACCCAATTTCAGGTGCCGGCAACATTGTATTCCGAATGCGTCGCGGACTGCGCGGTCACCGCACTCCCCAAGCGTGCGACCTCCGCCAACAACTCCTGTGCCCGGGACCGAACCCCGGTCAGCTCATCTGACAACTCTTGTTTACGGTCATCCCCGAACTTCCGTTCTGACAGCTCGGCCTCGAATCCATCCAGCACTTCCGCCAGGCTGCGCTGCACCTGGTCGATGTGGTTTTTGTAGAAGACAAACGAGCGGCGGATGTCCTCCAACGTCATCCCTTCCGCCATCATCTTTTTGATCGCGTTGATTCGCCGGACCGACTCCACCGGGTAGAGCCCCT
>JBQTKE010000098.1:0-6478 GCA_052386435.1 Myxococcaceae bacterium | reverse complement strand
TCGCGCTGCGCCGAACGCGATAACCGGGATCATGCCCATCCAGCCCGCCGGTTCGCCGTCCATTGTTTCGGTCCCCAGCTCGCCCACGGAGACGGAGAAGAAACCCACCACCCCCGGGAGCGCCGCGGTCAGCGAGAAGAACGCTGCCGTCGCGAACGACGTTCGCGACGGCGTCGACGCGCCCGTTGAGCTCAAGCCGGGCGAGGCCCGCGGACCTCAGCTGCTGAACGACAAAGTCACCTTCTTCGAAAAGCTGGAGAACCCGAATTTCTTCGGCGAGCTGGACGACACCAAGGAGTTCGTTCTCGATGGGACGACCCAGGCTCAGGCGGAGAAGGCCCTCAACGCCCTGCGCGGCGAGAGATCAGCGTCGCGCTTCTTCTCTGGCGATCTGAGTCGCCTCAACTCGGCGCGCTTCGTCAACCGCTACAACCGGATGGACGGCGACTTCCGCTATGCGTACGGCGAGACCGCTTACCGTCGCTGGCAAGAGGCGGACGCGGTGCTCAACGCCATTCCGCGCGGCTCGCTCGCGGATTCGCTCAGTGTCGACCTGATCAAGATCGTGGGCGCCGCGGCGTTCGTCAAAGGTGACGAGCCCCTGAGCGAGCGCATTGGCCACGCTTTCCGCGCGCTGCAAGGTCGGGGCATCCAGCCCGGCGCGATCCGCAGCTACACCACCCAGACCACACCCGAGGACGTCCTTCCCAAGGAAGAGATCGAGAACATCGAAGCGCTGGGCCTGGACTACGACGAAGTCGGCATTGACAACGGCAAGGGCAAGGCCGTAATCAAGTACCCGCCGCCGGACGTGATGAACAAGCGGCTGGCTGCGCTGATTGAAGACACGCGCGCCGCGCTCAAAGATCCCAACTGCGACATCATCAAGGTCGCCGCGCGCTTCGGGCAGACCTTCATCGCCCTGCATCCGCTCCAGGATCTCAACGGCCGCGTCGGCCGCCTGCTCATGGATCGCATCCTCGCCGAGCGCGGGCTGCCGCCCCCGATTCTCAAGGACACCGGCGCGGACTACTCCGTCTCCGCTGAGACCTACCGCAGTGAAGTGGCCAAGGGCATCAGCCGCATGGTGCGCGGCGCCACCACGGGCAGCACCGCCGGCAGCGGCTACGAGTACATGGCCACCGCCGCGCAGCTGGGCGCTGATCCGTTGGCCAGCGTCGAACCGGTGCTGGTCAACGGCATGAAGTACGCGCTGGGCAAAGACGGCTTCGTCTACAACGAGGCCGGTCGTGCGCACCTGGTGGATGACCAGGCCGTCTTCCATCCCCTCACTCAACTGCAGCTCTACTTCGCCGCGCGACGCGTCTACCAGTCCGCTGATCCGGCCGCGGCCTTGGACGCGCTCACCGCGGAGACCCGCAAAGCGTTCACGCGAATGACGCCGTCCGCGCGGCAGAAGATGCAGATCGCGCCGGACCGCGAGGCGATGAGCGCGGACAACGCGTACCGAGTGGGCGAGCTGCCGGTGGGCAACGCCGCACGCTACGCCCAGCTCTTCGATCCCAAGCTGGCGAAGGCGGACAAGCTCTTCACCGGTGCGGACCGCAAGTCTTCGCAGGTGAGCTTCGCGCTGTCGCGTTACCAGCAGATTGACCACGAGCTCTACCTCGTCCAGCACGCCGCCAGCGACTCGGGCGATGACAAGACCGCGGAGACGATCCGCGGCTACCGCTCCGAGCTGTTCGACATGGCGAAGAAGTTCATCGCGGATCATAAGGACAAGACCCGCATCTCCCCTGAGAACCCCAACGGCTTCCGCTTTGGCTTCGAGCAGATTGAGTTTGAAAACTCGGCGCTCGCGTTCAAGAGCTTCGAGGACGCGGAGTATGCCGCCGGCGACGAGATGGTCGTCTACCGTGGCGACGCCTCGGCCGTGCGGCTCACCGGCATTCATCCGGATGGCGTGTTCACCCACAAGGACGGAAAGCAGGTGGCCGAGTTCCGCGAAGCGCGCAAGGGCACGACGAACATTTTGAAGGAGCTGAACTCCGTCCTCGGCTCTTCCGGCGGCACGGGTTACCAGTCCACCACCACCGACTTGGCGCTGCTGGCGAAGGAGTCTGGCTTCGCGGACAAGACCGACACTTTCACCGTCGATCTCCAGGCGCTCCCGCAATGGCTGCAGTCAGCGGTGAAGCAGCGCCTTGGCAAGGGCGAGACGCTCTCCGTCGATTCGCTGCGCGACATGGCGTCGTTCGCGGTGTCCGGCAAGCTCATTCCGGAAGGATACGTGGATGTCTCGGGCGTGAAGCCAGAGCTGCTCGAAGGCGCGCTGCGGAAGACGCTGAAGGTGTTGTCGCCGGAGAAGCAGACGGAGCTGCGCTCCCGCATCACCACCGCCCGGGAGGGAGCGGATGAGAAGGGCTTCGCTCGGCGAATCCTTTCGGGTCTGTCGGATCACCAGGCCCTGGTTCGCGTCGATGACCTCTTCGAAGGCGGACCTAAGGATGCCGTGAATCAGCTCCAGAACGAGATAGGCAACCTGCGCGACTTCATCATGGTGCGCCGTGACCCGGTGAATGAGAACGCCGTCAGGCTGTCGTCACACCGCCGTGCGTACAAGCTGGCCGTGAACCGCGATGCCGGCATGGTCGCGCCGGGAACGTTGGGTCAGGGCCGCTTCCACTTCGAGCAGGAGATCTCCCTCCACGACACCGGTCTCGACAGCACCCCACCATGGGCCATCAAGAAGGCGTACACGCAGGACGAGCTGGCACGCGAGTTCCCGATCACCAAGCCGGAGCCGGTGAAGCCGGAAGGGCTCCAGCTCTCCTCGCCGTCGACCATCCCGAGCGCGAATCCTGCCACGGTGCCGACGAGTACCCCCGTCGACGTTCTCAATCCGATCACCACTGCGCCGACGGGGACGCCCACGATCCCAGTGACTCCGACCGAGAGCACCAACGGCGTCGTCTCCTCGCCTGTCGCCGCAAGCACCCCGATCGTTCCCACCCTGGGCGAGCCCGGCGCTCCCGCGATGCTTTAAGCCCATTGAGAAACGACTGCGGCCACCACGGGAGACGAGGTCGCGACCAGAAAGAGCGCCACCGCCTCTTCCCACGACGCCAGCTGCTGCTCCGGCGGAGACACCGGCTGTAGCAGCGACGTCCTTGACCAGCGACCCTGACGAGCCGCGTTGCGAAATCGAACAGCCGGAAGTTACCGGCCCAGCGTCTTCTCGCCCTTCTTCCACTCGACAGGGCAGCGCTCGCCCGTCTGCAGCGCGTCCAGCACACGCAAGGTTTCACCCACAGAACGACCGACGTTGGTGTTGTGGTACAGCGCGTACTGCATCACGCCGTCCGGATCGATCATGAAGGTGGCGCGGGTGGTGTGACCGGCGTCTTCGATCAGCGCGCCGTACTTGCGAGCGACCTCGCGGTTCAGGTCGGAGAGCAGGGGGTAGGTCAGCTGACCCAGCGTGCCGTTGATCCACGCCTTGTGGGAGTGCGCCGAGTCGACTGAGCAGCCCAGCACAATCGCGTTGAGCTTCTTGAACTCTGCTTCGCGCTTGGAGAACTCCTGAATCTCCGTCGGGCAAACGAAGGTGAAGTCCAGCGGGTAGAAGAAGAGGACGACCCACTTGCCACGGTAATCCGCCAGCGAAACCTTCTTGAAGTCGCCATTTCCGACGACCGCCTCGAGTGAAAACTCAGGCGCCTTGTGACCGACCATCAGCATGGGAATCTCCGAGAAAGAAGAAGACGAGAGTGCGCGGTTGATAGTGGTCGGATAAATCGTTGTCAACGATGAGTCCCAAGAAAACCCAGTCTGTGAAGCGTCCCGAACGTCGGCGCGCTCCGCCTCCGAAGAGAACGTCCTCTGCCCCGCAGCGCACCCGCTCCGGCGCGCCCCGTGAGCGCGAGCGGGAAGAAGACACGCAGCGCGAACGCCCCCTTCGTGAGGATCTGGTCACGCAGACTTGCCTGGAGGCCTACGGAGCGATCCGTCACGACGGCCGACTCTCTGACCGCGCCATCGACTTCACGCTTCGCCACAAGAAGCTCCTCTACGCCAACGAACGCCGCGCGGTGGCGGAGCGGGTCTATGCACTGCTGCGCCGGCAGCTCACCGTGGACAAGCTGCTCGCCCGAGCCGAGCCTCGGTTCGACACCTTCAAGAGCAGCCGGCAGGATCTGCTGCGACTCTGCGCCTCGCGCGTACTGCAAGGTGATGCGCTGGAACGAATCGCCAAGGGCGCGCTGCTGACCGAAGACGACGCCGCCATCGTGCGCCGCTTGCCCGACGCCGCGAAGTGGTTGGACCGCTTGCCCCGTGAGCAGCGCTTCGCGGTGGCCGCCTCGCTCCCGGAGTTCCTCGCTCGAAAGCTCCGCGAGGAATTCGGAGACGCAGCAGAGGCCGCCGCGGAAGCGATGAACGAGCGCGCCCCGCTCAACGCCCGCGTGAACACGTTGAAGACCACGCGCGAAGCGCTGATCGCTCGACTCACCGAGGCCGGCGTGGTGTGCCACCCCACTCCTCTTTCGCCGCTGGGCCTGGTGTTGGAGACGCGGATCAACGCCTTCTCACTCGACGCGTTCAAAGACGGCGAGCTGGAGCTCCAAGACGAAGGCAGCCAGCTGCTCGGCATGCTCGTGGATCCTCCGCCCACGAAGGTCGTCGACGCTTGCGCCGGCGCGGGTGGAAAGACGCTGCAGCTGGCAGCGGCGATGAAGAACCGCGGCGACCTCCACGCCCTGGACATCGACGAACGGCGCATGGCGGATCTGCGCAAGCGGGCTCGCCGCGCCGGAGTGCACAACGCGCGGGTGCGGGTGATTCCTCCTACGGGCACGGAGAAGCTCAGCGATCTCACCGGCAAAGTGGATCGCGTTCTGGTTGACGCGCCCTGTAGCGGCAGCGGCACCTACCGGCGCAAACCCGACGCGCGCTACCGGCTCACCCCGGAAGAGCTCACGCAATTCTCCGCGCGACAGAGCGAGCTGCTGGAGCGGTTCTCCACCCTGGTGAAGCCGGGCGGGCGGATCATCTACGGCACCTGCAGCGTGCTCCGCGAAGAGAACGAAGACGTGGTGGAGAAGTTCCTCGCCAAGCACCCCGAGTTCTCCGTGCGGCCGGTGAGCGAAGAGCTCGGCCCAGAGCTGGGAAAGAAGGTGTCTCGCGACGGGTTCTTGCGCCTGTCTCCGCACCTGCACGGAACGGACGGGTTCTTCGGCGCGATCCTCGTCCGACATAAAGGTGGCTGATGCACTACCGCGTCGAGCTCACCAACCCGCACGCGCACCTCGTCGAGATCGAGGCGCGCTTCCCCTGCTCCGGTCCCACGCTCGATCTCGTCCTGCCCGTCTGGACGCCAGGCAGCTATCTGGTGCGCGAGTACGCTCGGCACGTGCAAGGAGTGACCGCGACGGGAAGTGGGCAACCGCATCCCACGGACGCGACAGGAAATGGGCAGGCGCTGCGCGTAGAGCGGACCGACAAGCGCACTTTTCGCGTGCACTGCGAAGGCGCCAGCGCAGTCGTGGTCCGCTACCGTGTCTACGCCAACGAGCTTTCCGTCCGCACCAGCCACTTCGACGACAGCCATGCAGCGCTCAACGGCGCGTCGCTCTTTCTGTATTCGGAGGCGCTGCGGGACCAACCTCATCGCGTGGAGATCGTCGCGCCCGAATCATGGACGACGTTCGTCGCGCTCCCCTTTGAAAACAACGCGTACGTGGCGAAGGACTACGACGAGCTGGTCGACAGTCCTTTCGAAGTCGGCCCACATCAACCGATAGAGTTCGTCGCCGCGGGAGTGCCACACCAAGCGGTGTTTTGGGGAGGCGAGACGCTGGACGTCACCCGCGTCAAAGCGGAGCTGAAGCGCGTCTGCGAGCAGGAGGCCAAGCTCTTCGGCGGACTGCCGATGCAACGCTATCTCTTCCTCGTCTATCTCACCGAGAGAGGCCGCGGCGGTCTCGAGCACCAGGCCTCCACCGCCCTGCTCTTCTCCCGCTCGGCCATCTCCACGCCGAAAGGCTGGGAAGATTTCCTCACGCTGGTCGCGCACGAGTACTTCCACCTGTGGAACGTCAAGCGGATCAAGCCCAAGGCGTTCGTCCCCTTCGACTACGCGCAAGAGCAGTACACGCAGCTGCTCTGGGCCTTCGAAGGCACCACCTCGTACTACGACAACCTCTTCGTGCGGCGCGCCGGGCTCATGTCCGCGAACCGGTACCTCGCTCGACTCGGCGAAACCGTCACGTCGCTTCAGACCACGCCGGGACGAAAGACACAGACGCTTGCAGACGCGTCGCTCGTCGCGTGGATCAAGCAGTACCGTCCCGACGAGAGCTCCGTGAACACGGCGATCTCGTACTACCTCAAGGGCGAGCTGGTCTCCTTGCTGCTCGACCTCACGCTGCGCGCCGCGACCCAGGACGCGAAGGGGCTGGACGATCTGATGCGCTTACTGTGGCAACGCTACGGCGATGGTCGAGGCGTTCCCGAAGAC
>JBQTKE010000097.1:0-4058 GCA_052386435.1 Myxococcaceae bacterium | reverse complement strand
CGAACGCTCTCTACCCGGCGCCGTGGGACTCGCGGAGTTGGATGAGCTGACGGATCTGACTGAGTCACTGGTGAAGAAGGGTTTGAGTGAACCGGTCGCGCGGCACCTGGCGGACACCTATGGCATCCGCGCCCCAGACATCGCGCTGCGCGTGAAAGAGGCGGGCGAGAAGCGGTTGGATCCGGAGCTGACCTGGACGGAGACGGAGGTTGAGGAAGCGGTCGACTACGAGATGGCGAGATCTCTGGTCGACGTGCTCTGCCGCCGCATTCCGTTGATCTTGCGTTCGCGAGATCAGGGCCTCGCTGCCGCGCCTCGCGTCGCGGAGATTATGGGTAAGAGACTGGAGTGGAGCGACGCGAAGCGGAACGAAGAGCTCGCGCGCTACAAGGCTGAGGTCGACGACAGTCGGCGGTTCCGCACTGAGGGGTAGCCAGGGTATTCCCCTTGAGGCTGCGCTTGGTGAACCGCTCCAAACGGTCACGTCCTGTTTCAAGATCATTGCTCCCGAGAGCTGGGTGAATCGCTCCACCCGCGACCGACCGCGAGTTCGCGCCCAGCGGCAGCCAGAGAAAGTCCGGTTGGTACAGCTTGCTGTACCCAATCCACTCGCCGCCGACGATTCGGGCGCCGACGCCCATCAGTGATCCAGGTGGAGCTCCGGGAGCAGTCGCTTGAGAAACTTGGGCGCCCACCAGTTCGCTTTACCCAACAGCTCCATGGTCGAAGGCACGAGCAGCGCTCGCACCACGGTCGCGTCCAGCGCAACGACCAGTGCCATGCCCACTCCCACGGCCTTCACCACCGTCTCCTGCGCAGTGGCGAAGGCGCCGGCGACGACCACCATGACCAGCGCCGCGGAGGTGATCAATCCTCCCGTCCGCTCCAACCCCTGCGCCACGCTCGCGGTGTTGTCTCCTGACTTCTCGTAGAGCTCTTTGATCCGGCTCAACATCAGGACCTCGTAGTCCATGGAGAGTCCGAACAGGATCGCGAAGAGCAGAATGGGCAGCGTGGTCTCCACGTAGCCGAACTCCTGCACGTTGAAGACGTCCTTGAAATGTCCCTCTTGGAAGATCCATACGAGCGCCCCGTAAGCGGCAGAGAGGGAGAGCGTCGTCATGATGATGGCCTTCAGCGGCAGCAGCACTGATCGGAACATCACGAGCAGCGTCAGGTACGTCATCACCACCACGAACGCGATCGCCACCGGGAAGTCGCCGTAGAGAGCGGACGCGAAGTCGACGAGCTCCGCCTGACGTCCACCAATCTTTACCATCAGGTTCGCGGGTTGATGCGCGCGAACGCGGTGGATGAACTTCGTCCCTTCCGGGGTGCTGTACGGGACGTGGGTGAGGAAGCGCACCGTGGCCGCGTCCTTGTTCACGAAGCTGGAGAGGAAGCGCTTCAGCTTGGGATCGAGCGACGCGGGATCCTTTCGAAAGTCCTCGAGGAAGGCGTGGGCCTGCTCGCGCGGGAGCATCAGCATGTCCTGCTGCCCCACCAGCACCTTGTCGACCTCGGGGAATTCCTTCTTCACGTTGGTCACGTAGTCGAAGAGCGCGTCGACGTTCTTCGACTCAGTCATGTCGCTGCCGTCCTTCGTCAAGACCAGGACGAAGAGATCGCTGTCCGACCCGTGCAGAGGAAATTCCTGGTCGAGGATCTCCGCGGCGGCGCGCGCGGGCTCTCCTTCTGGCAGTGACCGGAAAGTCGGTCCGCCCAGATTCAAGCGAATCGCGGGAGAGCCCAGCGTGGCGAGCAGCGCCAAGACCGCGACAGCGATCAACACCGGATGCTTCGACACCGCGGTGGAGAGCGCGTGCCAGAACCCATGGCCTCCCACGTCGGCCAGCTTCTTCTCCACCGGCGCCAAACCAGGGACCTTGAGCGCGTTCACCTTCTGCCCCAACAACCCAAGCACCGCCGGCAACAGCGTCACCGCCGCGAGCACGCTCACTGCGACGACGAGCATTCCACCGATGCCGATGCTGCGCATCATCGGGAAGCGGAAGAGCAGCAAACTCCCCATGCCGATCATCACGGTGAGACCGCTGACGAACACCGCCTGTCCCGCGGTGCTCAACGTCGTCGCGATCGCCGCGCCGCGATCGCCGTTTTGTTTGTACAGCTCCTCTCGGTAGCGGCTGACGATGAACAGCGAGTAGTCAATGCCTACGCCCAGCGCGAGCATCGAGCTGACGTTGAGCACGAAAACAGAGAGATCCGTCACTTGTCCCAAGAAGTAGAGACCAAGCAGCGTCACCGCGGTGCTCGCGGCCGCCATCATCAGCGGCATCGCGGCGGCGACGACAGTGCGGAACACGAAGAGCAGAATCAGCAGCGCCAGAGGAAAGGTGTAGAGCTCCGCGCGGCGGACGTCGTCCATCGACGTACGGGCGACTGCCTCCAGCACCACGGGCGTCCCGGTGACCTTGATGTCCAGTCCGTTGGGACGAATCAGCGACTGAAAATGCGCGAGCCGCTTCGACACATTGTTCGCGTCCACGTTCAGACCGACCAGCGCATAGGTGTAGCGACCGTTCGCGCTCACGAAATCCGCGGAGCCGGTGCTCGCCGCAGTGTGAACGTGCAGCACGTCCTTGTCCTTGCGCAGGTCCGCGATCGCGTCGTCGACCTTCTTCGCCCATTCCTCGTCGTTGGCGCTGGCGCCTTCAGGCAGCGTGAACACCGGCACCAAATACGTGCGCCCTGATCCAAAGCGTTCGACCAGCGCGTTCGTCACTTGAATAGAGTCCGCCGCGTGCGCGGAGAACGTGTCGTTCTTGAGCACGCCCGGCGCTCGCGGCGCGAAGAACGCGGCGAGCACCAGCAGCGCCACCCACGCGCTCAAGACACCCCAGCGGCCTAGGTACATCAGCAAACCCAGTCGATGAAACATGGCGTGCCTTTTAGCGCACTGCCGGACGGATGACGCCCACGCCAAGCTGACCGCCCCAAGAGCGGACCAAGACGCCCGAATGGGGCGCGACGCTCACTTCGCTCCGAACGCTCCCGCGGTCCCTCCAGCCCATCCAGCGTCTCCCGCCGTGCAGCACAGGCCTGGAGTGGCGCCGAGCAGGACCTGGGTCGGCCCGAGGGTCGCTCAATCGTCCTTGAATTGCGGATGCGTGTCCCATAGCGGCACGCCGTCCGGGTCGCGCGGGATGGCGTCAGTGTTCGCGGGCGCGTCGGACGGAAAAGTGCGTCGTGGCGAGGCGTCAAACCGGTTCAACTCGTGCTTTATGAAACGGCCCACTGCGCGGAAGGGGCCTTCATTAGGCAGACGGAAGCGCTTGATAACGTTGGCTGCCTCCATCAACGAATCTGATTCAAATCCAGCAGCTGACTTCTCGTTCTTAGCAGCGACGCGCTCCCAACCTTTGCCGCGTGCGTAGTCCGCTGCCGCGGTTCTGACGGTCTTGAGGTAGTTGGTCAGCTGCGACGCGACCTGCGGATTCGCCGCCGCTTCCATCAGGTCTGCCGCCTGACGAAGCGGATGATTGAGGAGCTGCCTCACGCCGGGCTTCTTGAGCTCCCCGATTCAGCAAGAACACGGTTCGCCGCCCCCCGAGCGGATTTGACATCAGGACTGCGAGCCGCTTGGAAATTGGCGCGAATGGTTTTGAACATTGCTCTCTCCGAAGTAATCGAGACTGTTTCAATTCTCGAGAACGAGGAGTCCAGGGTTTCGCGAAGGGAAGTGAAATTTTTTTGCAAATGCGACGAGAAGTCGGGTTCGCATGAGAGGCGGATACCCTCCGGCATACACTCGCGCTGCTCATTCACCGCGTGGTGACGAGCTCGTCCGCGGCGGCTCGGAACGCGCTCGGATTTCTCCACCGCACTCGGTGCGCGTACCGTCCGCTGATCCCGTGCACGGAGAGCACCTCGCCGTGCATGCAGAGCTCTGACGCGTTCGACGGCAAGCGGATGAACACGTCGACTTCGGCGAGCTTAAGCGGTTGCAGCAGCCAGAACATCGCGCCACCGGCGGAGACGTTCCCGCTCACTTCCAGTCGGTTCCCGTGAGCGTTCTCGACTTCGAAGGACAGCGG
>JBQTKE010000096.1:0-4744 GCA_052386435.1 Myxococcaceae bacterium | reverse complement strand
ACTTACAAACGCATCTCGCGCATCCTCGCGCTCTGGAACCGCGGCCAGTCACAGTCCTTTTGGCAACACCGACGTCATGTCCTTGAGGCTGTGCACCGCGACGTCAGCCCGTCCGTCGAGCAGTGCTTCTTCGATCTCCTTCACAAAGAGGCCTTTGCCTCCGATCGTTGAGAGCGGAGCCTGAAGAAACCGATCGCCCTCGGTGCTGAGCTCGAGCAACGTGACTTCGCATCCCGGAGATGTCTCACGGAGCCGTTGCGCGACGTGGTTTGCCTGCCACAACGCGAGGGGACTCTTCCGCGTCGCGATCCGAAGTGCCTTCACCCTTTGATGCTCCTCACCGCCGATGGCGTGCCGTTGTCACCCTCACTGGGCGACTCCGCGGCAGGTTCCACGGTCGGACGACCTTCCGCAAGACCGAACAGCTCCGCGGCGGCGCCCGCCAGACGGTTGGCGTCGTCCTCGGCGCCAACGGCGCGCAGCTTCGCGGTGGGGGGATGGAGGATCTTGTTCACGATCGCGCTGGCCATGGCCTCCACGCTCCGCCGCTGCTTCTCGGTGAGCGCTTCGCCAATCTGGCTCAACGTCTTCTCGAGCTCGCTGCGCGCGATCTGATCGGCGCGCGCACGCAGCGCGGCCAGCACCGGCACGCCGTCGCGAATCCCTTTGTCGCGGATGAACCGGGAGATCTCTTCCGAGATGATGACTTCCGCTCGAGCAGCCTCGGAAGCGCGCGCCGCTTCGTTCTCGTGAACAACTTTCTGAATGTCGTCGACGTCGTACGCGTAGACGCCGGCCAATTTTCCGACCGGCGGATCGATGTCGCGCGGCACTGCCAGATCCACCATGAACAGCGGACGGAACTTGCGGGCCTTGAGGATGGGCGCCACGCGCTCCGCGGTGAGGATGGGCGTGGGTGACGCGGTGGAACAGATCACCACGTCCGCGGGCACAAGCAGCGGGATGAGATCTTCGAACGGCTTGGCCTGCGCTCCCACGTCCGCGGCCAGCGCCTCCGCGCGCGAGAGGGTGCGGTTGATCACGTAGAGGTTCGAAGCGCCCGCGGTCTTCAGGTGCCGCGCGGCCAGCTCCGCCACCTCTCCGGCGCCGACCAAGAGCACAGTGCGCCCGCTCAAGCTGCCGAACATCTTCTGCGCCAGGCTCACCGCGGCGGACGCCATGGAGATCGCCGCGCGACCAATTCCTGTCTCGGATCGCACCCGCTTCGCGCTGGCGAACGCAGCCTGACACGCGCGCGACAGCTCGCCACGAGCAAGTCCGTTGGAGCGCGCCAGCTCATACGCCTCTTTGACCTGACCGAGGATCTGCGGCTCGCCCAGGACCATCGAGTCCAAGCTTGATGACACGCGAAACAGATGTGTCAACGCGGCGTCACCTTCGTGCTCATACAAATGATCCAGCGCTTCGGTACCCGCCACGGATGCAATCAAATTGCGTGTATCGCTGCGCAACGTCCCCTGCCCCGCCACGTAAAATTCAACGCGGTTGCAGGTTGAGACAAGAAACGCCTCCGCCCCGCTCTGCTGAAGTGCTTTCAACGTCTCAAGCTGGCGATCCTCGGACAGGGCAAGCCTCTCGCGCACGCTCACCGGAGCGCTCTTGTGAGACAGGCCTATGCAGAGGAGCTCCATGCTTGCTTTTGATGGAAGCGGACCGCGTCAGTTGAAGCCGCCCAGGCTGCGGGTGGGGGTGGTGTAGGAGAAGAACGAGATCAGCAGGAGTCCAAAGCCCGCCATGGTGAGCACGGCCGCGCGCTTGCCCTGCCACCCCGCGAAGAAGCGGAAATTGAGCAGGACCGCGAAGAGCCCCCAGGCCACCAGCGTGGCCACCTCACGCGATCCCCACCTCCAGAACAGCCCGCTCCCACCGCTGGCGAAAAACACGCCGGTCACCAAGGTCACGGAGAGCGCGATGAAACCCCAGACGACCAGTCGCCGGTTGAGCTCGTCGAGAAACTGCAGCGGCGGGAGGCGCGAAAACAGAACGCCGAATTTCTTTCCCTTCATCTGCCGCTCGAGCAGCAGGTACATCACGCCAACTGCCGCGGCCACCGCGAACGCGGCCATTCCCAACAGCGCGATCGAGATGTGCACCGGGAGCAGCGGCTGACGCAGAGACAACGGCAGCGGATCCTCCGGGTCATGCATGAACAGTCCCGCGGTGACGACGGTCACGGCCATGGGGGTGAGGAATGCTCCCAGCACCGGCGCGCGGTAGGTGAGATCCATCACCAGGAAGATCGCCAAGAGCAAGAACGCGACGACGGAAAAACCCTGGGCGATGCCTACGGTCCTTCCCTGCTCCGTCAGCCAGGAGGCAATGGCCACGCCGTGAACCACCAGTCCCGCTGCAACGAGAATTCGACCCGCCAGGGCGAGCGCCCGCCACTGGCGGACCAGGTACGTGAGGTACACGACCGCCGCGGCTCCATAGAGGTGACAAACGATGGACAGCAGGGCGCGGGTCATGGCGGATCAGCTTCCGATCTTGTCGAGGAGATAGGAGGCGAGCAGGTCCGCGTCTTGGGCCGGTTTGCCTTTGTCCGGGCCTGACGTTGGCAGTGGCGCGGCGACCTCCGCCACGTAGCCGGGGACAACCTGGTAGGCGTTCTCTCCCAGCAACACGGAGTCCGCCATCTGCTCTCCGCCCAGCTCGCGAAGCTGGTCTTCGGTCTTCACTTTCGAAAGCAGTTTCTTCTCGTCTTCCCCCGAGACGACCTGAATGAAAAGCATGGCTGGGGTCGCGGGATAACTGGCTTTTTCGGCGGCAACGACCAGCTTGCCGTCCTTGAAATCCGCCCTCTCATCGAGGGCCCATTCTTCTAAAAGCGGCTGGGGCAGAAAGAGGCGCGGCACGCGGCGGACTGTAGCACTTTCCGGAGTTTGCTACTCGCCTGGGGCTCGAAGAGAGTAGCCCGCAACTCAGCGAGCGGGTAGGCATCCTTTTCGGGTGCTGCTTATAGTGGGCGGCTTTCAGGACGCCTTTTACAAGGAGAACGAGTCATGGCGGGAGACGTGGTCAACATTGGCGACAGCGAGTTTCAGAAAGAGGTCCTGGAGTCAGGCACCCCTGTGTTGGTGGACTTTTGGGCTACCTGGTGCGCCCCCTGCCGCGCCATCGCCCCTGCGCTCGAAGAGCTGGCTGGTCAGTACAAGGGGAAGCTCAAGATCGCGAAGATCAACGTCGACGATAACCAGGACGTCCCGCAGAACTACGGCGTCCGTTCGCTCCCCACGTTGCTGATGTTCAAGGGCGGCAAAGTCGTCGACCAGATCATCGGAGCGGTGCCCAAGGCCAAGCTCGAAGACGCGGTGAAAAAGGTGGTTTGATAACAACAAACATTCGTTGACACACGCTGGTCGAGCAGCGAAATAGGGCGCCGCCGTGTTTCAGGCACAGGCGGCGTTCTTTTTTATTTCGTTTTTGTTTCTCGGAGAATTTATGGCTCGTCCGCGTAAAAACCCTGTTTCCCTCTCGCTGGCCGCTCCCCCAAACCTAGTCTTCTGGGCCGAGTCGCTCGGTGAAGCGCTGGGACGCGGCATGGCCCGGGGTATCAATTCGTCTTTGTCGCTCCCCTCGCTCGGTGGAATGGGTGGCCTGAGCAAACAGCCGCGAGGCCCCGGTCGTCCTCCCAAGATCTTCACCGGCGTGGTTCCTCCCGAGCGCCGTTGTCAGGCGGACGGTTGCAGCCGTGAAGCGCGCTCCAAGGGTCTGTGCTCCGCGCACTACCAAGCCGAGCGCCGCAAGCATCTGCTGAAGCAAGGCAGGGCGTAAAAATCGGGGTCAGGCTTTACACTCTTACACTCTACGGCGCGTGTGACGTCATGCTGTACTCTTTCCGCTTTGTTTATTTGTGTAAAGCCTGACCCCTTCAGTCACTTCTCTCGCCACGTGTCCTGCGGCGACGTCACCTTCTGCAGCTCCCACGCAGCCAGCGCGTCGATCACCCGATCCAATTCGCTGTTGAGCGACTTGGCGCGCTTGGAGCTGAGGTAGCTCTCCGCGAATTCGCGCAGCTGTTCGCCGATGAAGAGCTTGGCGAGCGTGACTTCGCTCTGACCGTAGAACTCGACGAAGCGGATGCCGAAGCCGGTAGGCGCTTGGCTGGAGCTGCCGCGTTCGGAGCGCTCTTCCCGAATGATCGTCGCGCGCGCTTGGACCGGCTCTTCGTCCTCGTCGAGCTCGAAGCTGACGCGCATCTCCGTCCCCACGGGGAGGAAGAAGGTGCTTTCGAGGAACGCGCCGCTCACGGACAGGTTCGTCGAGGTGAAGGTCGCCTCGAACGTGCGCTGGTTGCCTTGATCGATCCACGCAGTGAAGCGCACCGCGAGTCGCGCACGCGGGAACTGGCGGTGCTCCTCGCCTCGGTTACTGGAGTCCAAGGGCGGAGGCGGCCTGAGCTTGGAGCCCTTCCCCGCTGGCGGCAGCGGAGCCTTGCCCGGCGGCGGGGCGGAGAGACTGGGCGCGAAGGTGGCCGGTGAAACCAATTTCCCGGCGGGCAGCTTCAGCTTCACGTTGGGCGGTGGCGGCGGTGGCTTGGGCGGCGACTTCTTGACCACGGAACCCCTCATTCACTGCGAAGAATGGGATACCGAAAGCGTTTCGATTCATACACCATGTCACGACACAGCTGTGGCTCGGAGAATTGATGCTCGGGACGCTCCTGAAACCTGAATGCGAGGAGATGATCCGGAACAAGGACTGGGCGGGGCTGCGTGAGGCG
>JBQTKE010000095.1:0-20593 GCA_052386435.1 Myxococcaceae bacterium | reverse complement strand
CGAGGTTTGCCGGTTCTGACCCGAGACCGAAGCCAGAGTGAGCAACGCGCCGTGAGGCCAGCGCTCTGACGACGGAAGCTTGCAAAGCGCTTCGAAGTCCGGCTTCACTTTTTTGCGTTCGGTGGGGTCGGCGGGGAGCGTGCCCGGCAGCGCGCGCAGCTTCTTTCCCGGCGCGTCGCCTTGGATGCGAACCAGACTCAGCTCGTCGTCGGGCGCGACGTAAAAAGCATCACCCAGCTTGATGAGGCCACTGGCGGAGGCGACGCCGGGAGGGCGTCCCGGTTCCGCGCGTCCCGCCACATCCAGCTGACGAAGGGTGCGCATCCGCAGCGGTGAAGGCTCGGAGGGGAGTCGAACTTTGTCGGTCATGGCGGGGAAATAATGAAGATTCAGCGCGCCCCTTCCCTTGGAGAGAAGCAGGCGGAGCGCGCCTTTGTCTCTCGCTTAGTTGGTCCAGCCGTCGGCCACGCCGGTGAGATCGGCGATCTTGCGCGCCTTCTGCTCGCCGCGAACGACCGGGAACTCCGTGCCGTACATGAAGTCGGTGAACTTGCTGACCACGTCCTGGAAGTCCGTGTAGGACTCGGTCTCGCGCAGCGGCTTGTTGTTCACGTCATCCGGAACGTGGATGGGAGGGCTGAACTTGCCGTTGGGCGGCAGCAGACCTTCGGCCTTCGCCTTCTCCATCATCTCCTTCACCTGCTTGGCCTGCTCGGGGTCGGTCAGGTCCCACTCGCCGCCCTTGATGTTGGTGTGGGAGACCTCGGCCTCCAGCTGACCGAACTCCACCACCTTCGGATTGCCGTTCTCGTCCAGCACGTTGCGAGCGCTGCCCTTCACGTGATCCAGAGACAGCTCGATCTCCGCCAGCTTGTCCTTGTTCTCCAGCATGTAGCGGTAGCGGGTGTCGGCGTTGTCGAACTTCGCCTTCAGCTCCTTCGCGTTCACTCCGGGGGCCGCGTCGTACGCGAAGCGGAAGAAGTTCAGGTGCTCGTCGCTCTCGAAGAAGTCCGCCAGCTGCTCCGGGTGGTCCTTGATGCCCGGCGCCGCGAGGAGCGCGTACTCAATGCGGTTGATGATGTTGCCGTCCCAGCGACCGAAGCCGGGCTTGAAGTTCACCATGTTGAACTTGTCGCCTTCGAACTCGCGGAAGCGCAGGATGCTGCGGCTCTTTGTGTGGTTGTAGTTGTCGTCATCATAGACGACGTCCTTCATCACCTTCGCCTTGGGCAAACCCTTCTCGTCGGTCATCAGCTGAAGCTGCATCTTCGGCTTGCCCGTCTCATCAAGCACCGGCTGGCCGTTCTGATCCAGCACCGGGACCTGCTGGCCTTCGAAGTAGCGCTCCGCGCGCTTCACGGTCCAACCCGGGCCGAAGAGCTGCTCGACCAGCTGCGGGTTGTTGACCAGGTCTTCCAGCTTGCCGCGGAAGCCGTCCATCGCTTCCATGGGGACCGCGATCTTCGACTCGGTCTCCAGGCGGCTGTTGAACTCGCCGCCGTTGGTCGGAGGCGTGGGCGCGAAGATGGGGTAGAGCTGCTTCACCTCGGCGGACACGGGGTGGTTGAAGTCGACCGGCGGAATCCAGTCATCGCGGCGCGGCCACCAGTTCTGCACAGGCTGAATGGCGGGGTGCTTCGCGGCCGGCTTGCCGTTGGTTGACGTCTCCAGGGGCAGGGTAGGCAGCGGGGTGCCCGTGCCTTCCGCAGCGGTGGTCGAACCCGTGGAACCGGTCTCGAAGCCATCGGCGGTCGAAGGCACCACGGTGTTGGTCGCCGCGGGCGCGGTCGTGGTGGCGGTGGTCTCCACCGGCGTGGTGGAAGGGGTAGAGACGGTGGGGCGGGGAGCGACAGCGCCGTTGATCGGGGTGGTAGACATGGTTCAAAACCTCATTTGCAGTTACGGGAAGGGAAGTCGGTTGGGAACGCGAAGCAATTCACTCGTCGTGCAGCATTCTCGGGGTTGCACGTGCAACGGTTTCGTGTCCCGTGTCGGGTTTCGCTCCAAAACGGCGGTGCACACGCGTGGATAAAGCTCTCCATCAATTGTTCGCAGATGTTTTGTCGGCGCTTGCCCAGCCCGGCGCGTTTAAGCCGCGAATTTTGGGCAGCCCGCGGGCGGTCTCATCGGAGTTACACAGCGGCGAGCTGGAGCTCGGACTGAACCCAGAGGATTGGCGATCGCTGTTCGCGGGCCAGCTTCCCACGGGTGCGTGGATGCTTCGCGCCAGTCTCGCGACCCGTCCAGGGACCGTCACGCTGCGTCAGCTCGCGGCATCCTTGGTGCCGGCGGCCTCTGCTCCAGAGGTTCGGGAATCGAAGCCCGGATCCTTAAGAGCGCGCAGCGGCGTGGCACTTAAAGGTGCGGGTCCAAAGCCACCGACGCAGGTGCAGAGCGGCTTCGTCGGGAGCGCGGCGCTTGCTGTCAAACCGTTTGCGACCTTGGGGCAGGCGCTGGTGGCAATCGCGGATGCGCTGGATGGAATCAGCGGTGCACAGCAAGCGGATTTACTCCTTCTGGATCAGGGGGAAGTGTCGACGCAGACCGGCAAGCTTGGCCAGCTGGGCGCGGTAAGCCCGCCAGACCTCTGGAGCTGAGTCACCACGTCGCGACGGCTCCGTAACCGACCCGCAAGTTTCAACACAACCCGTACGGGTCAGCCTTCGATAACCGGGAACACTTTGCGTTTCCGTTTCTTCGGGGGCTTTCTTGAGCACCACTGTTTCCAGCACGCCGGCCGACCTCGCTTCGACCCTCCGCCGCCTGGGCGTGGATCCTTCGACGCTCGCGTCGCGCGCTGAGACCGCGAATGCCGTGAAGGCCAGCAACGTCTCCGCTCGGGAGCGTCAGGCGATCATCGCGGCGCTCTCGTCGTTCAGCCGCGCGGAGCTCTCATCCGTGCAGTCGCTGATGGGCGCGCCCACCGCGGGCGAGATCGTTCCGGTGAGTGGCAACCCGCTGTCGTATGTCGGCGAGTTGACGCTCCCGCAGGTCTCCGCGCTGCTCAAGAAGTACGGCGTCGAAGCGCCGACGCCGCTGGAGCGTCCGCTGGAGCGGTACCTCGCGCTGGTCGGCAAGATCGACGAGTTCTGCGCTCAAGAAAAGGATCCGGAGAAGTTGGCGGATCTGATGGTGCAGAAGGATCTGCGCCGCACCGTGTTTCTGCTCGAAGGCTTGCTCAAGATGTACAAGCCCGGGTTCGGCGACGACGTCTCCAAGCTGCGCGACGACGTGAAGAAGCTGGAAGACGCGCTGGGCGGGGTATCGCTCTACCGCGGCGTCGACGGCAAAGGTCTGATCAAGACCGCGCAGGACAAGGGCATGCCGGTCGCGGTCATCCGCGAGTTGGAGACCAAGTACATCGCCGCGATGAATGACCTTACCGAGCTGGTGGCTGAGCAGTGGGCGCCCAACGGTGATGAAGGTCAGAGCAAGCGCATTGGCAAGCTGATCGAAAAAGTGGTTGACGAGGACTTCGGTTCTTACGACGACGACCGCGCCTATCTCAGCAAGGAAGTCGCGGAGCACATCGCTGAGATCGAGGGCATTGACTACGACACCAACGATCTCCAGGGCGAGGCCGGTCTGCACGAGCTGCGTCGTCAGCTCCGCTGGATCCCGGTCATGGTCGAAGCGACCGGTGGCCTGATGCAGCTCTCCGAAACGCAGAACCCCATCCCGTCGCTTTCGAGCATTCTCGACACCGAGCTGGCGAAGAGCAAGTACGTGCAGCTGCCGCCCGCTGACCGCGAGGCGAACCCCGTTTCGCTCTCGAAGAGCCTCTACACCGCGAACATGCAGGCGGTGCTGGAGCTGGGGAAGGTGAAGGACATTGGCGAGGCCGTGGAGCACTTGGGCCAGGCCTACGTCGACAGCGGCGTCGCCGCGACCCTCGCCGACGGTGAGGCGCAGGTGAAGGCGCTGCTGGGTGAAGAGTACGAGATGGGCCGGGTTCACGGCGCTGCGAGCAAGCTCTATGGCGAGTTGACCGCCAACGGACTGCTCCCGGCCATGCGCGCTGAGCTCGAACAAGCGGTCTGAGCCAAGCGAACGATCTGGTGAGGTATGGGAGTCGGAACCCTTGATAACCGGCTGACCCCGCGACCGACGACGTCCTCTATCGAGGAGAACGCGCCGGCAGCGGACGCCCCCGCGACTGTCGCCGACGTTGCGCCGGCGATCTCAGGTCCTGCGACGGTGGATGAGTTCGTTCCCGCGGGCTCTCCCATCATGAAGCCGATCTCTCCGGAAGAGGCCTCGCCCGCGAACGAGATCGTGTTGATGGGGTTGAACACTGAGAACCTCTTCAACCCCAGCGACGCTCCAGACAAGGACGACGTCGAGTTCTCGCCCGAGCGTGGCTACACCGAAGAAGTTCGCGACAAACACATCGCTTCGCTGGCGAAGCTGGTCGGAGCGGTGAACGGCGGGAGGGGCCCGGACGTGTTAGGGCTGATGGAGGTCGAAGATCTCGACACCGTGCAGCGCCTTGCCGCGGTGGGCGGCTACCCGAACGTCGTCCACTTCGAGACCCCGGACGCGCGCGGGATTGATCAAGCATTGGTGACGCGGTTGCCGGTGAAGGGCGCGGCGTATCATCCGATGGCGTCCGAAGCAGGCAAGCCGCTGCGCGGCATCGTGCAAGCGGATCTCGACGTGAGCGGCAAGACGCTCACCGTGCTGGTGAACCACTGGCCGTCCAAGCGCAAGGGCGAGGAGGCCGCGCGGTCGCGCATGAAGATTGGCGCGGAGGCGAAGCAGATCATCGCCAAGCTGATCGCTCAGGACCCCACGCGCAACGTGGTGATGCTGGGTGACCTCAACGAAGAGTTCAACGAAGCGTCGCGTGGGCCCCAAGGGCTGGACGCGCAGCTCACTGCGAACCGCGATCCGGCCGCGCTCTTCGACACCTTCGCGTCTCTGCAAGAGATGAAGAAGAGCAACCCGGAGCTGCAGACCGGCACCTACTACTTCCGGAACAAATGGGATTCCATCGACGCAGCGATCGTCTCCGGGAATCTCACCGACCTGCTCGACGCCACCAACCCGCAGCAGGAAGGGCTGGCGTGGGTCCCCAATTCTACCTCGGTCTTCGCGCCCGACTGGGGCCGCAACGCGTCCGGCGCGCCCAAACGCTTCTTCGATGTTCGAGGCCGGCCTTACCGCTCGCCCGGATTCAGTGACCACTTCCCCGTTGTCTTTCGCATCCGCGATCTCGACCCCTCCGCGCAGTAAAAAACAAAGGAAACACGCCATGCCTATCTCAGTGAACCCGCAGCCCGTCCCCTCGCAGCCCTCCACCGGTGGCCCCACCGCCGCGTCAACCAGCCCTCTGGCGCCTTCGGCCAACTTCAAGCGCAGCCCGCTGGTACGTCAGACACTGGTTGATCAGAAGAACGACACGCAAGCGGGTAGCGCGGCGTACGGGATCGTCCACGCTGGCAACGCGAAGCTGGACAAGTACGTGTTCAACTACGAGACCGGTCTGTGCAAGCAGGCGAACCTGGTGACGCCTCCGGCCAACGGCGTGTTGGATCTCACCGTCTGCATGAACGTGAGCGGTCACAGCGGCCAGGCGGATCAGTTCGCGAACGACCCCAATCAGACCTTCAACATCCAGGTCACCTTCCCGGATGGCACCCGCCAGACGCTGTCGAACATTCCCCGTCCGCAGGCGACCGGCGCCGTCTACTCCATGGCGAAGGACATCTCCTTCCCCGTCACCCAGAAGGGCACGTACACCATCGACACATGGCCGACTGGATCCGGCGGTCCCGGCGGCTACATCGAAGGCCGTGAGTACAAGCTGCACGTGGGCGCGGAGAACTTCTACAAGCCCGTCATCCCCACCCCGCAGGAAGAGGCCCAGTCGCACGTGTCGCGCCGGCCGTTCCGCGAGCAATAGGCAGCAGCTCGCCGTACCTAGATGCGGAGCGCCAGCCGAAGGCCAAGGTGCGGCCCTCGGCTGGTGAGGTACCCCGCTTCAATCCCGAAGGAGACCGCGCGCGCGTTGAGGCCAAAGCCAAACGCGACGTGGCCCTTCACCGGATAGTTCTCAAAGAGAATCCATGGTCCGCCCAGCGCTTCCAGGTACACGCGGTTGTTCGCGAGCAGGAAGCGCAGGTCGAAGTCGATGGGAATTCCGAGCGTGCCTGGATCCGTCAGGATCAGCACACCCACCCGACCGCCGATCGCGAGCGGCCGCGCGACCTTGGTGTCCACGGCCAGCAGCAGCTCAAACATCCCTGTGCGGTTGAAGACGTAGTCTCCACCTATGCCGATCCGAACTTCGGCGGTAGCGGGGAGCGCGAAGAGAAGCACTGCAAGGGGCAGGGCGCGTCGCATGGCGTTGAGGACTATAACGCCGTCCCACGTGATGCGAATGTATGTCCATGTCGAAGAGCGAACAGGAACGGCCTTACCCTGAGAGCCTGTGTCACCGCTGCGCCGCGCCCCCGCGGTACGTGCGTACGGAGAGTTCCACGTTCATTCTCTGCCCGCTGCTCCCGAACAAATATCCGCCGCAGCCGGTGTTGAATTGTCCGTTGTTCAGGCCGAAGTGAGGAAAGACTCCGCACCTTCGGACGACAGATCGAAGTTGTGCCATTTGACGTCGAGGCAGCAGAGGCTGCGGGTGAGGTCAGATCGGAGTTGGAGCAGTGGGAAAGGCGATTGGACCCTTCGACAAGCTTCAGCTGGCAGACTGGTTGTCTGATTCGTAGTTTGGACCACGTGGCCTGCGGCGCGCCGCAGCGCTTGGTCAAATTGAAGCGAGCCGTTCTGACAGCTTCTCGAGCGCGCGCGAGACATCGGGACGCTGGCTAAAGATCTCGCGCAGCGGATCCATTTCGAGCTTCCGCATGCGCAGCGGCAGGGTCTGCAGCGTGAACTTGGAGGGGGAGAGCCTGGCGTTGACTTCTTTCCAGAGCAACGGCGCGGACGCGGTCGCTCCGGCGACAGGTCGCACGCAATAAGGAGCAGCGAGCAGCTTGCCGTCGCCGTTCTGCAAGTAGTCAAGGTAGACGCGTCCTCCGCGCGCGGCGACCACACGCTCGATGGTCGCGATCGTCGGATGCTCGCGCGCCACCACGTGCGCCAGCAGCTCCGCCAACGCGGTTGCCTGTTGGTGGGAGAGCGCGCCGCCCAACGGAACCATCACGTGCAGCCCGGTTCCACCACTCGTCTTCGCGTAACTGGGCAGACCAATCTCATCGCAGAGCTCATGCAGCGCCCGAGCGAGCGCGATCACATTCGCGAAGGGAGCGCCTTTTGGATCCAGATCCACAATCGACCAATCTGGACGGTCGAGGCTGCTCACGCGCGAAGCCGGAATGTGCAGCGGGATGGTGCCCAGATTGATCAAATAGGTGAGGCTGTCCAAGTCCTCGCAGACCAGCTGCTGGATGTTCTCGCGGCGCTCGGCGCTCCACATGGGAACGCGGCGAATCCAGTCCGGCGTTCCCACCGGCGCATCTTTCTGGAAGAACGACTTGCCGCGAATGCCGTCGGGGAAGCGCGTCAGGATCAGCGGGCGATCTTGGAGATAGGGCAGCAGCCACGGAGAGATCGCGCGGTAATACTCAATCAGGTCGCCCTTGGTGTAACCCTCTTCCGGCCAGAACACCTTGGTCCAGCGTGAGATCTTGAGCTCCACGCGTGGACTGCCCAGCGAGACAAGGTCCTGCGTCTCGCCTTGCCCCGCACGCGAGCGGCGGCCCACGTTGGGCTGCGCGGCATCTCGTGTGTCGACACATTCTTCGGGCGATTTGTCATCACGCATCCGCAAGAACACCGATGCGCGCAACCAACCTCCCTCGGGCCACTGCTTGTAGCGCACCTCGGCGACGCGCTCGGGTCGCAACCACGTGTGTCCCTTCCCGAGTGGAAGCTCGCCCTCGAACGGAGGCTTGTGCACCTTCAGTGGGTCCAGCTCCGCGCGAAGCTGCGCCAAAAGTTTGTCGGAGAAGCCGCTGCCCACGCTGCCGCAGAAACGCCAGACCCCGTCTTCATTGACGGCGAGGTGCAGCGAGCCGAACCCAATCCGGGAGCCTTGCGGCGGCGCAAAACCCACGACGGCGAAATCTCCGTGATGGCCCTGCGTGATCTTCAGCCACGAAGGAGAGCGCGCCGACTGGTAGGGCGAGTCCGCTTTCTTCGCCATGATGCCTTCGAGCCCCCGCCTCTCCACCTGCTTGAAGAGCAGTTCACCGCGCTCTTCCACGTGTTCCGAATAGCGAATGATTCCCTTCGCGGGGATGAGCTCGCGGAGCAGCCCTTTGCGATGAACCAGCGGCAGCTTGCGCAGATCCAATCCTTCCAGAGCGAGGAGATCGAACGCGACAAAGGTCACCGGCAGCTTCGCGCGGGCGTGGGCAATCTCGCGGCGATCCCGAAGCTGCCCACGCTGTTGCAAGAGTAGGAAGCTGCTCCGCCCTCGCGCGTCCAGCACCACCGCTTCGCCGTCGATCAACGCCTTCGCGGGCAGGTCGGCCATTGCCTCCGCAATCTCAGGAAAGACGTGGGTGGCGTCGCGGCCGCTTCGAAACTGCAGGCGGTTCGGGGCTGCGATGACCCGGTAGCCGTCTTGCTTCAACTCGAAAATCCAGTCCTTCGAATTGAACGGTTTCTCACGCACTTGCGCGAGCATGGGCTTGAACCCACTCAGCGCGACGGGCGCGCGCGTTGCTCCCAGGGTTTCCGCGGCTTTCTTGAGCGCCGCGGCGAGATCACGTTTTGGAGGTCTCATTACAAGCCTGTAGCAGGGGCGGGAATTGGCGGACGTGAATTTCCCGATGTTAGCTTCGCTTCCATGGCCGCACGCGCAATCTCCACCGCCACCATCTCCTTCGGGTTGGTCTCCATTCCCGTGAAGCTCTTCTCCACCAGCCAATCGGGGAGCGGAATCTCCTTCAACATGTTGCATGACAAATGCAACTCGCGTCTCAAGCAGCAGTACATCTGCTCCAAGGATGGAGAGATCGTCGGGCGCGACGCGACGGTGAAAGGGTACGAGTTCTCCAAGGATCAATACGTCGTCGTCACCGACGAAGAGCTCAAGGCGCTGGAGGAGACGGCCAGCAAGTCGATCGAGATCCGCGAGTTCGTCCCCGCTGAGCAAGTGGACCCGCTCTTCTTTGATGGCGCGTACTACTTGGGACCCGACAAAGGTGGCGACCGTGCGTTTCGACTCCTCGGCGAAGCGCTGAAGCGATCCGAGCAGTGCGCGATCGCCAAGCACGCCGCGCGCGGCAAGCAGTACCTGGTACTGCTGCGTCCCTTCGAGAACGGGTTGATCATGCAGCAGCTGCGCTGGGCGGATGAGGTGAAGCCGCTCTCCGAATTGGATCTCCCCGCCACCGACGTGAAGGACGCGGAGCTCAAGCTGGCGATGCAGTTCATCGAGCAGCTTCAATCAGACGAATTCAACCCGGACAAATATCAGGACGACGTGAAGCTCCGGATGAAGGACGTCATTCAGAAAAAGATCGAAGGTCAGGCGATCACCCTCACGCCAACTGCTGAGCGGCAGGGACAGATCATCGATCTGATGGAGGCGCTCAAGGCCAGCCTCAACCAGGGCGGAGCAGCGAAGAAATCCGGCGACGAACGCAAGCCCCCGAAAAGGACGGAACAGGTGGAGGCTCCCGCGGCGAAGTCGAAGAAGGCGAAGAGCAAGTAACGGGGATCGTGGTACACGCTCGCGCGATGACCGCCGGATATTCCGCCAAGGAAGTTGCAGCCATGCTCGATGTGCCGGCCTCGCGGCTGCGCGCGTTCGTGCAGGCGAAGTTTCTCCAGCCGGCGAAGGGCCAGCGCGGCGAGCTGCGGTTCACCTTTCAAGATCTCGTTCTCTTGCGCACTGCCAAGGGGCTTGAGGACGCGAAGATCCCGTCGCGTCGAATTCGCTCCGCGCTCGAGCGGTTGAAGACGCAGCTTCCCGAAGGAAAGCACCTCAGCGCGGTGACCATCTGGGCGGATCAGACTCGCATCCTCGTGCGCGACGGTGCCGCGCACTGGAACCCAGAATCAGGGCAGGGGCTGTTCGACTTTCAAGTGGCGGAGCTGACCGCGCGCCCCGTGGCGACGCTGGAACCGAAGCGGCCCGCGGTGGATTTCTACCAAGTTGCCTGCGAGTTGGAGCTGACGGATCCCAGCTCCGCGGTCGAGGCGTACAAATTCGCGCTCGAGCGACAACCTGGGAATCCCGACGCTCATATCAACTTGGGTCGGCTGCTGCACGAAGCGGGAGATGTTGCTGCCGCGGAAGCTCATTACCGCGAGGCGCTCGTGTTGCGGCCTGACGACGCCACCGCGCAGTTCAACCTTGGCATCGCGCTCGAAGACCTGGGCCAGATTGCCGACGCGATCGAGGCGTACCGCAAGGCCACCGAGCTCGAGCCCGAAGCACCTGATGCGTACTTCAATCTCTCGCGCCTCTACGAGAAGGAAGGCCAGCGGGCCGAAGCGCTGCGGATGCTGCGGACGTACCGCAAGCTGATTCGCTGAGCTCCGGCGATCTCACGTTATCCACGAAGACCCGCTCCGCTCCTCTGCAGCCCATTCGCTGGAAGTCGCTCAGCACGATCGGGAGCGGCGTTGCGCCCAAACCGTTCAGTCTCCCGGTCGCCCACAGAGAAGTGGTGCGATCAAAGTCGGCGCACCCGTTCAGGCGAGCGCGCTGAGCACTGCACTACCGCGTCGACGCCATTGCTTGCAGCGTTTGCCTCGCCGTCCGCGTGAAGTCCGAAGCGGGAACAAACAGCGATCGGTTCGACGAGCCCAAGCGCACGTAGAGCCGATCCGCGATGAACTTCCCTGACCCGGGCGGTAACAACGGATCTCCTCGCCCGAAGAACCGCTCCGCCGCCTCATCGCTGGCGCTGTCCCACGCGGCCAGCACTTCCTTGGCAATCAACGACTCGCGCTGCTTGAGCTGTTCCAACTGATCCGAGGAGAGCCCCAGCACCTGCTCTTCCGTCGCTTCCGGCACCAACCGCCGCACTGCAATCCGCGCCGCGCCGTCACGCCAGACTTCCGTCGCGAGTGGCCCGAGTGATTCCGACTGATGCTCATTGTGCAGCGCCGCGAAGAGCACCCGCGCAAACGCGACTTTCCGCGCACCTGGCTCTCGCCACGCGGACGACCTGGCGTTGAACACCACGCGCCCCGACTCTTCCTTCAGCGGCGCGTTGTCGTAGAGCACGTCAAACACCACCTCCACCGGCGGCGTCCGAGAGAACTGCGCTTGAACCCGTCCGGCCACGCTCTGCAGCTCGCGCGGCGCACCGGCCTTGAACGCTGCCACCGCGTTGAGCTCTGCACCTTGCAGCGTCTGCAGCGCGGGCGACAAGTTGTCGGTGATCTTCAGACGCGACGGAGCGCTGTGGGCGCAAGCTGTGACGCACAGGGTGACGAGGAGAAGGAATCGCATAGCGGTCGTCCGGAATAACACGAATGCGGCGTGCTATGTCCTCTGCCCGTGGTGAGCTCGACCCGCAGGTCGTTTGGAAGGCGCAAACCCTCCCCGCGTCCGGGTCTTTTCCTCTTCGCCACGTTGGTGACCGCCGGCGCTTTGGCGTTCTGCATCTATCTTGTAAGCACCAGCCTGCCGTATCTGGCCGCTTCACCCACCGCGGATCCACGCTTTGGCGCGCTCAACGCGTGTCTGATGCGAGCGCTCCCGGAGAATCGCCTCGGCTTCGCGCTCTCGCCAGACGGCAACCGAGGCGCGACTTACGGCGAGGGAAAGCTGGTGCTCTGCACCGACGCGCAGCCGCGGACGCTCGACATCCCCGGCGTGCGCAACGCGGCCTTCGATTTTAGCGGTGCACTCTGGTTCGCGACCGAGCCTTCGGACAGCGCCGGCGCCGGACTCTGGCACCTCGTCGCCAACGCCCCCAAGCCGGTTCGCGTGGGCGAGCTCGCTCCCCTCACGCTCGCGGGTCACGCGCAGGGTGTCGTTGCGCTCGAGGCGTCAGGCCGCTTGGTTTCTTTGAACAGCGAGGACGCGGTGACCGGTCACGCGCAGCTCCCTGGGCCCGTCACCGGCGACGTCGTTCTCACCAGCGACGTGGAAGGTCGCCGTATAGGCCTCGTCGCGGGCTCCGGTGTCTTCACCTTCAACGCCGCGGACCTCAAGCCGCTGCGGGCCGAGGCTCCTTGCCAGGCGGAGTTTCTCTGGTGGTCCACCCAGCCGGGCCAGGCCATCGTCTCTTGCGCCCCCCAAGCCAGCTGGGCGCTGACCTTACAGGTGGAGACCGGAGAACGCGACACGGCGCCTGCTCGTCCGCGGATTCGTTCGGTCTTGGCGCAGCGCGCGAACGTGTATGTCCAGGCGTGCGAACACCTTCCGTGCTCGGCCCCTAATCCCTGACGGCACTTGGCTTGAATCCCAGAGCGCTTGGTGCGTAAGGTTTTTCATTCAAGATGTCAGACGACTCCCTAGGAGACCGCGAACGCGAAGTGTTGAGGGCGGTGGTCCGCGAATACATCGCTTCAGGCGATCCCGTGGGCAGCTCCCATCTGACGCGCAAAGGCGAGTTCGACGTGTCCGCTGCGACCATGCGGAACGTGCTCGCGGACCTGGAAGAGCTGGGCTTCATCGAAAAGCCGCACACGTCCGCTGGCCGAGTCCCCACGGAGAAGGGCTACCGCTTCTACGTGGACACGCTGGTGAAGATGAAAGACCCGGCGCCCAAGGACCGCGAGCTCATCGAGCAAGGTCTTGCCGCGCAGCAGGGCTCTTCATTGGAAGAGCGGTTTCAAGAAGCCTCGAAGATGTTGCACTTCATTACCCGCCACGCCGGCGTGGTGGTGACGCCTCGACCCGCTGCGTCGGTGTTTCACCGAATTGAATTTCTGCGGTTGCGCGAAGACCGGGTGATCGCGGTGCTGGTCGGTCAGAACGGCGAGGTGCAGAACAAGCTCCTCGTCCTCGACTTTCCCACCACGTCCGAAGAGCTGATCCGCGCGTCCAATTACCTCTCGGAGCTCCTCAAGGAAGCGCCCATCGAAGAGCTGCCCGCGCGCCTGCAGCGAGAGCTGGCCCAGGACCGCGCGCAGTACGACGCGCTGACGGCGAAGGCGCTCAAGCTGGGCATGGCGGCGACAGGTGGCGAGACACAGGGCAGGGTGCTGATCGAAGGTGCCGGCTCCTTCCTCGACACACCCGAGTTCTCCGATGTCGACCGCGTAAGGACATTGTTCCGAGCGCTCGACGAGAAAGGAAAACTGCTGCGGCTTCTGGACCGCGTACAGAGAGCGCGCGAGATGAAAATTTTCATTGGGGCGGAGAGCGAGTTCTCTCAAGCCGGTGACGTCAGCGTGATCGCCAGCCCGTATGGAACGCGAGAACGTGTGCTTGGGTCCGTTGGCGTTATTGGACCTACACGGATGAACTACCAACGCGTCATTCCACTCGTGAACTTCACTGCACAGGTTCTGTCGCGCGAGTTTGATCACGAGTAGACGGCACCCCTGTCAAGAACGGTGATAAACCTTCCGCAGCCCATTCGCGCTGCGAGGCCCTATGCACTTTCGCCGTGCCCTCCTGGTTCTGAGCGCTGCTGTCTTTTTCATCGCCTGTGAGGGCGCCCCGCTGAGTGAAAGCGTCGGCTCCAAACAGGCGATCTCCACCAGCGCCTCTCCGCTCGAAGCTGCGTTCGATCGCGCTGCAACCGAATACCAGGTCCCAGTCGGCGTGCTCAAAGCGATGGGCTACGTGGAGACGCGGCTCACCCACGACGCAGAGGCTTCGCTCGCTGGCGGCCACGGCGTGATGCAGCTGGTGAAGCGTGAAGACTGGAACACGCTGCGCCGCGCGGCCGAGCTCACCGGCGTGGATGAAGGGCGCCTGATGTTGGATCCTGTGGCGAACATTCGCGGCGCCGCGGCGGTGCTGCGCGAGCTCGCGGACAGGTCGTTCGCGCAATACGGCGATCTCAACCCCAGCGACCCGGCGGACTTCTGGCACGCGGTCTCGCTCTACGCGGGGCTCTCGTCAGCGGACCTCGCCCAGCTCTACGCGCGGGACGTCTACTCCACGCTGGAGAATGGTTTCGCGCAGGAGCGCGAGGAAGGGACGATTCGCCTCGACCCCACGCTGACCGCGTGGCGCCGTCACCTACCGCGGATCGCCAGCCGCGCGGATGGGCTCAAGGAATACCCGGACGCGTACCAATGGCTTCAATCGCCCAACTACAGCGCGGGTCACGGCGCGTATTCGAACATCCTCATTCACACCACGCAGGGCGGTTATGCGGGAACGTTGAGCTGGTTCCGCAGCACCGCGTCCGGCGCGTCGTCGCACTATGTGATCCGTTCGTCTGACGGTCAGGTCACGCAGATGGTCGAACACAAGGACACCGCCTGGCACGTGCAGTGTTACAACCCGCGCTCCATCGGTATTGAGCACGAAGGCTTCGTCGCGGATCCGGGCCGCTGGTACACGGACGCGCTGTACGGTGCCTCGGCGAAGCTGACCCGCTGGATCGCGGATCGTCACGGGATGCCGGTCAACCGCACGACGATTATCGGCCATGGCGAAGTGCCGCGTTCGTGCAACACCAATGGGCACAGCGATCCGGGCTCCGGCTGGAACTGGACCAAGTACATGGCGCTGGTCAACGGCAGCGCGCCCACGCCCACCAGCGGAGTGCTCAGCGGCGCCATCTACCAGAACGGCAGCACCGCGAACCGAGTGGCCGGCGCGGTCGTCACCGCCGGCGGCAAGACCTTCACCACTGGCGCGGACGGTCTCTACACGCTTAACCTCCCGCCCGGCACGTACGCCGTGAACGTCACCAAGACCGGATACGCCAGCGCGTCCGTCACGCGCACCGTCACCGCGGGCGCGACCGTTTGGGGTTCCGTGGAGATCAACACGGGCGGCGCCATGGGTTCGATCAAAGGCGTGGTCTACATCATCAACCCGGCGGACCCGGCCGATATCAGCAGCCGCATCGCGGACGCCACGGTGACCGCGGGAGGGAAGACGGTGCAGTCGGATCCGCTCGCGGGCGCGTTCTCGTTCACGCTGCCGCCCGGCGTCTACACGCTCAGCGTTACCAAGCCGGGCTTCGCCACCAACTCCGTCAGCCGTCAGGTGATCGCCGGCCAGACCACTTGGGGCTCAGTGGGAATGTCCGAGAGCAACTCCGTGGATCAGCAGGCGCCGGCGCTCAGCATCGCGTTCCCCGCGGACAAGGCTGGTACGGACGTGGCGGAAGTGACGGTGTCTGGAACCGCGAGCGACAACATGGGCCCTGTCGGGGAGCTCACGTTTAAGCACAACAGCGGCGAGGCACGAACGATCAAGGTCGAGGGCGGTGCCTTCACGCTGCCGTTGCGCCTGGCGCCCGGCCTCAATACCTTGGAGATCTCCGCCATCGACACCGCGAAGAACGTGGCGCGCGCGGTGAGCACCGCGACGTTCCACGCGGGCGTTTCCGGCATCGTGCATCTCGCGGATGATCCGGCGCGGGCAGTTCGCGAGGCGACGGTGGAGCTGCGCGACTCCGCCACCGGTGAGGTTGTCGACAGGAAGGGCGTGGATGCGGAAGGCGCGTTCCGGCTCGATTCGCCCAAGGTGGCCTACGACTACGTGCTCAGCGTGACCGCCGCCGGCTACCTGCGCCACGCGGAGACGGTGACCATTCCGGAAGGCGGGCGGCTCCAAGTCAAGCTGCCGGTCACCTTGGGCGAAGACGTTGCTCCGTCGGAGGTCGGCATCACCCTCATGGACCTCAAGGACGGGACCGTTCTGAACCAGGACTCGGTGACCCTCTACGGCGCGGTGACCGGCTTCGAGGTCGCAAGCGTTACCGTCAACGGCTTGGACGCAGAGCTCGTCGGCGCGGGCGGTTTCTCCGCGAAGGTCGGGCTGGCAGAAGGAATCAATGTCTTCGAGATCACCGCCAAAGGTACGGAAGGACAGAGCGTCTCGTCCAAGCTGACCCTGACGCGGGAAACCCTCAAGTCCGGCTGCACCGCCCTCCCCGGGATCGACTTGGGGGCGCTGGTGTTGGTCGCGCTGCCCCTGCTTTCGCGCCGTCGCCGCTAAGCGCGCGCCGTTTCCCTTCCGACCCGGCATCCGGCATATAAAGCGACCCTCGCCCGATGCCGGGCGTGAAGGAGCACGCGATGTCCTGCGCCAATTGCGGCGCGAGCCTGCCCGCCGACTCGCAGCTCTGCCCTGCGTGCGGCGCCCGGTCGCAGTCCACGGATCAAACCACCCGCCGCGCGCCGTTCTCCTCCGCGGGGATCACGCAGCAGCACGTGGGTGCCCCTCTTCGAACCAGCGGAATGGCCAAGGCCAGCGCCATTCTCGGCGTCCTCGGTTTCTGCATCCCCGTCGTCGCAGGCATGGCCGCGGTGGTCACCGGACATGTCGCGCGCGCGGAGGTCAAAAAATCAAAAGGGGCGATCGGCGGCGGCAATCTCGCCCTGGCCGGCTTGTTCTTGGGTTACGGCAGCACGTTGCTGATGTGCCTGGTGGGGAGTTTGCTGCTCTCCTTCGGCGTGAACGAGGCGAAGAGCAAGATCACTGCCCCGGTGGTCGTCCCCGCCAAGACGGACGACGACTATGTCCCCACCACGGATCAAGGAGACGAAGACGTTGTCGCTGAAGACACCGTCACGGGTACTCGCCTGGAACTCACTCCTAACGGAATGAACGTGGATGGCGCCGCCGTGATGGAGGTGGGGCTGATCACCGGCCACGCGTCACTGGGAGAGCTGCCCGCGCTGCTGGGGAAGCTGCGCCAGTCACGAAAAGACACCGCGGTCCTGCGCATCGCCGCGGATCACCGCGTTCGCTTCGGCCTGTTGCACCGAGTGATGCAGACCGCGCAGAGCGCCACGTACCGCTCGCTTTACTTGAAGGCGGTCGACTCGGATGACTCGGATGCGCAACCCATTTGGGACGGCCAGTCGGATCTCGGATTGCCGCCGCAAGAGCCGGTGAAGCTGAGGGTAGGCGCGCGCGATCTTTTGCTGCAGCGGCCAGGACAGACGCCCGTGTCGATTCGAGTGAGCCGTGACGCGCAAGGCGTGGCGAATCACGATCCGCTGGAGAAAGCGTTGATCGTCGTGACCCAGGCGCTGCCCGAACAACAGACCATCACGTTGCAGGTTTCAGACGACGTCCGCACCAGCGATCTGCTCGGAGTGCTCGAAGCGTGCGCCTTCGCCGGGCTGCCTTACGCCGCGCTTAACAGCGCTGAAGGAACGTAGGCGGCTCTCGTTTGCGCGGGGATGGGGTCGGCACGTGCCCGGCTTTCAGAGCGCGAGCTCGGACGTGGCTTGGGCATAACCTTCGGGCGCGGTGAGCGTGAAGGTCTCTACCGGTACGGGCGGGTTGATTCGTAGATCCTCAAGCACCGTGACGGCCCCTGGCTGTCCGTCTTCCATTTGCGCAATTCGAACCGGGTAGCAGAGCGCAAGCTTCTTGTCGCACTGCTCTTCCTCGACGCGAACCTCGCGGTGATGAGACCCACTCACCATGCTGCGCGAGAGAAAATCCAGGGACGGGTAACGCATCTCGTAAGCCACCTCCGCACCCTCATGGAGGTGCTGGGTGAGGACCACCGTCTTGGGCGCGCGTGGATGCGTGCCGAATGTCGCCTTCAGTTCCTTGAGGTTCAGCATCGGAGCGCGAAAACCGTCCGGCATGAAGGGCGTAAACAGCTCCATCAACTTTTCGCTCGGAGCGTTGGATCGGCGCTTGAGTTGAACCGTGGTGAAACGCTTGCTGCCTGGCAGCACGTCGAACAGGTGCTCCCCATCGAAAGCGAGCGTCCGGGCACTGGGCAGAAGAAGCTCGCCGAGCATGCGGTTCGGAGCGCGGTAAGCGAACTCGTATCGAGCGACCTGACCCAACTCCGTCACCGTGCCGCGCACCGTGTAGCTCTGAAGCTTGGCATCCCGCTCCGCCAGCCCCTCTTTGACCTCGAGCAACAGTCCAGACAGGTCCTCCTGCTGCTTCCGACAAGCAGAACCCGCCAAGCAGAGCGAGGCAGCGAGCGCGAGCGAGCGCGAGATCAAGAGAGCCTCCATGAAGCCAGAAACAAACAGGGCCCTCCCAGACGAAGGGAGAGCCCATGAGTCGTGCGAGCCGGCCACGTCCCCGACCGTCGCCTTTTCAAACTATTTGACCGCAACCCCAACAGCTTGGGACATGGGGAAGCCAATGATCAAACCGCTGAGCGCGTAGATGCCGTGACGCGGGGTGGTGCTGGCCGACTTGAGATCAACCTTGGACGCGCCCATCGCCTTCGCTTCCGCGACGAGCAGGCGGTTTACCACGACGTCGAGGTCGGACTGAACCAGGTCGATGAGGTGGAGGATCAGCGTGAAGCCCAGGGAGTTCGCCTGAACCACGGCTACTGCCTCGCCGTTCGCGGCGATCTCAGTGCCGGAGACGGTAGCGGTCTCGACGCTGGTGCAGCCCACGAGCGAGATTGCACAAGCCATTGCCAACAAGGACTTCTTCATCTGTATCTCTCCAGTGCAGAAAGTTGCGGTTTCGAGCGGCGGGGCTTAGCAGACGGCGCCGGGGTGTCAATGATGGTTCGAACCTGATAGCGAAGAGAATCTTATGAGCACCGCTCGCCGCGACGGACGGCCTGCCCTCCACCTCGCGCTGCTGCTGCTGACGCTGCTCTCCACCTTCAGCGCGTACCTCATTCACTTCAGTGCCGCGCGGGAGGCACCGTCGTTCACAGCGCTGCCGCAGTTCCTCAGAGCGAATCCCATTGCCGTCTACGAATCACTCGTATTCGCGCTGGCGCTGGTGGCAATCCTGGGCAGTCACGAGATGGGTCACTACCTGCTCGCGCGCCGCCATCAAGTCGACAGCACGCTGCCGTATTTCATCCCCGTGCCGTTGATGGGCTTTGGAACGCTGGGCGCGGTGATCCGCATTCGCGGCAAGATCCCAGATCGCAACGCGTTGGTGGACATTGGAGCGGCAGGTCCGCTCGCAGGACTGGTGATCGCCATTCCGACCTTGGCGGTGGGTTTGGCACTCTCCAGGGTGGACGTGATTCCTCCCATGCCGCCGCAGACCTTTCCCGCTCACGGTTCGCTCATCGTCGTCTTCCGCGAGCTGATGCACTCCATCGCCGGCACCACAGTGGATACTGGCCCCGAGCCAACCGGCATGGTGATGGGCTTCGGAAACAATTTGCTAACTCTCGGACTGCAGCGGCTGATCATCGGGCCGCTGCCAGCCGGGCACGACGTGATCGTCCACCCTTTGTTCCTCGCGGGTTGGTTCGGGCTGCTGGTGACGATGCTCAACCTGATGCCATTGGGGCAGCTTGACGGTGGCCATCTCGCACACGCGCTGTTCGGCGAGAAGGCGATGTCCGTGGGCAAAGCCGTCGCGGTAGGGATGGGCTTTTTCTGTCTCTGCTACAGCGCCAGCTGGCTTCTCTGGCTGATCATCACGAGCGCCGTGGTGGGATTTAGGCACCCTCCGGTCGTCGACGAGCAAGCCCCCTTGTCGCCGGCGCGAAAGTGGATTTGCCTACTCTGCGCGGTCGCCCTCATCCTCTGTGTGATGCCCGTACCCATCGAGCAGATCTTGGTCCAATGAAATACCTCTGCGACAACTGCGAGCGACTGGTCGAGCTGGTCGATTACGAGCTGCACAGCGGAGCTCTGAACGCGCGCTGCGACAAGTGTGGAGCGACCTCGCGCGCGGCCTCGCGCAACGTGGCGGCGGCCAGTGGTGGAGCAATCCCTTGCACACCCAGCGCACCGAGCGGAGCGCCGGCGAACGAGGCGAGCAGAGATCCGTCAGCGATCGGCGGCGGCGTGGCGAGGAGCGGCACCTTCAGGGTGATGACGTCGGCCGATTCCGGCCGCTCCATCGCCACGGGCGAGCTGCCAGCGAACGTCATGCCGCTCCGAAGTGGCGACGTGCAGAGCGAGCTCCTAGGTCCGCCTGAAGGTTTCTGTCCCAAGTGCATTGCGCCGCGAGCGGGTGATTCCACCGCGTGCCCTCAGTGCGGCCTGGTCTACGCGAACTTCCAACCGGAAGAAGTCTCCCCGTCGCCGGAGCTGTCCACGGGTTGGAGCACGCTCTCTCAACAGTGGGACGACACCACCCGGCACGACGCGTTCGTCGCTTTGGCAATGAAGTTGGGCGAGCTCGCGACGGCGGGAAGGCTCTACCGGATCCGCGTGGCACGTACGCCCACGGATCTGCTCGCGCAGCGCGGTCGCGATGAGGTCGTGCGCTTGGCGTTGCTCCCATCCTTGCGCGCGCCCGACGCGATCGCTCCCGACACAGTGAAGAAGGCGAAGCTGATCGCGATCCTGATCTTCTTCGGCGTCAGCTTCCTCTGCTTGCTCCTCCTCTTCAGACAGCTGGTGAAGTGATGCTCGACGCGCTGGGAGTGCTGGGGCCCACCGGCGCGCTTCGCCAAGCGCTGCCGGCCTACGAGCACCGCCCCGAGCAGCTCCGAATGGCGCAGGAAGTGGAGCAAGCGTTCGCGGATCGCCGCTTCCTTCTCGCGGAGGCGGGCACGGGCACCGGCAAGACCCTCGCGTATCTCGTGCCCTCTGTGCTGAGCGGCCGCAAGGTCGT
>JBQTKE010000094.1:0-14581 GCA_052386435.1 Myxococcaceae bacterium | reverse complement strand
GGTCGCGAAAGCTCGCGTTCGACTTGAGGTCCGGATAGGCCTCCGCGGTGGCGATGAGCCGTCCCAAGCTGGTCGAGAGCTCGCGCTGCGCTTGCTCGAAGCGGGCGAACTCTTTCGGGTCGGAGAGCACATCGCGACCGACGTTGATCTGCGCCGCCTTGTTTCGCGCTTCGGCCACGGCGACGTAGGTCTGCTTTTCGAAGTTGGCGGAGCCCTTCACCGTCTCCACCAGGTTCGGGATGAGATCCGAACGGCGCTGATAGTTGTTCTCGACCTGGCTCCACGTCTGGCGAACCTGCTCGTTCAAGCCGACCAGGCGGTTGCTGGTGGACGCGAACCAGAGCCCCACCACCACGACCAGACCGACCACTCCCAACAACACCGCGACAATTGGCTTCATGGCTTTCCTTTACGACTCACCGCAGCGGCGATTGCCCTCACTGGCATGCCTGGTTGACGCATGCTCCTAACAGCAAGCCGCAGCTGTCGCACGCCGCGCCGTTCTTGCCACACGCCGACTTCGCGGTGCCAGGCTGGCAGTTGTTGTTGTCATCGCAGCAACCTTTCGGGCACGACACGGCGTCACAGACGCAGGTGTTCCCCGCGGTGCAGTGACGGCCCGCCGCGCACGGATTTCCGGTTCCGCACTTGCACCCCCCGTTGGTGCAGAGGTTGCTGTTCACGGCGTCGCACCGCGTGCAGCCACCGCCCATCGCGCCGCATTGGGCGAGCGACGGCGGATCCACGCAGTTTGGACCGTTGCAGCAGCCATTGGGGCAGATGGAGACGTTGCAGGAGTCGCACGTGCCGGCATCAGTGCAGTTGGCGCCAATGCATGCCTTGCACGCCGTGCCCGCGTTGCCGCAGTTCTGAGTGGTGTTTCCGGCCAGGCAAGTCGTCCCGTCGCAGCAGCCCTGGCAAGAATCCGGCCCGCATTCGCACTCGCCGTTTTTGCACGCCTGACCCGCGGAGCAGACGCCCGCATCGCCGCACAGACACGTGTCGTTAAAACACTGATCCGAGCGCTTGGGATCACACTGCGCGCAAACACCAGCGTCTACTCCTGCGTCGTTGCTCGCGAGCAAGCCGACCAAGCTCAAGGTCAGCGTGACTTCCTTCCCCTTTACCACTGCCACCGACTGGCTGACCTCGCCCACCAACAGCCCGCCATTGAGCGCTCTAACAGTGACGTCCAAATCCCGACCCGCATACGCGTCGCGCAGAAACACGCGCGTCGTCTGTGGAGACGGGAGCGGCTCGCCCTCCTCCGCTGGACGCAGCTCGGGACCGAACGCAAGCTCGCCCGCGCTGCCGGAGAGCTCCAGCTGACGGACAGGCGCCGCGGGATCGAGCTCAACCGTGAGCAACACCGACGTACCGCCATGGCAACCCAGCAGCAGAAGCAGAGGTGCGAGCGCGGAGCGCTTATTGGTTCGCATAGATAGGCTCGAGCGAAGTGGGAGAGCGTTGTGACGCCCGGTTGATGCCGTACACGGTTCCGCCAGCGATCGCCGCGGCGCCCACGCCCACCGCGGTCCAGAACCACCACTTCTTGTAGACGGGCGACTCTTCGACCAAGAGCTGTCCGTTGCGCATCACCCCACCCGTTACAGGCCCGCCCGCGTTCTTCGGGGTCAGCGCCGGAGGTGGCGGCATCTTCACCCCTTCGGTCAACTTGGCGCGCTCCTGCAGCTTTTTCTGGCGATGCTCCTCCGCGCCGCTCGCTTTGACTTCTCTGATGAGACCTTCCACGAGCTCGGCGTTCTGCGGACGCTTCGGCGAGAGATCCAAATAACGCCGGTAGAAGAACGCCGCGCGCTCATAGTTGGCCAGCTGCCGGTGACACTGCGCCATGTTGAAGAGCAGCGCGGGCAGCGGATCCAGTCGATAAGCCTGGGTGTACTCGTTCAGAGCGGCCTCAAAGCGCGCCAGGTCATAAGCCTGCTGAGCGCGTTTGAGGCCCGCTCGCACTTCTTCCTCGTGAGGCGACGCCGTCTGCTGCGCGGACACCGGCAGCGCCAGCAAGGTGAAGAGCCATGCCCATCGCATCCAACGAAGCATCGATTCGACTCCTCCCCGTCATCTGTCCTATACGCGCGAACCATGTCAACGCCCGCGAGCCCCCTCACCCAGACCCGCACCTCCTCTGACTGGCCCTTCTACATCTTCAACGCGCTCATCTCCGCGGCGGCGTTGAGCTTCCTCGCTTACATCCTGGTCATCCGCCGCGGGGAAGGTGGCGCCGCGTGGGACTTGCGCTTCATGCCCGCGGTCAACGCCAGCCTCAATGCTCTCTCCGCGACCCTGCTCGTGGCAGGTTACGTGGCCATTCGTCAGGGTGCACGCAAGGTTCACCAATATTTCATGGTGGGCGCACTGACCGCGTCCACGCTCTTCTTGGTCTGTTACCTCGTGTACCACTACGTCCACGGCGACACGAAGTTCCTGGGCGTGGGCCCGCTGCGCACGGTCTATTTCACGTTGCTGATCAGCCACGTGCTGCTCTCCGCGATCGCCTTTCCGCTCGCGCTCAGCACGGTCTGGTTCGCCGCGCGCAAACGCTTCGCCACGCACCGGACGATCTCGAAGGTCACCTTCCCGCTCTGGCTCTACGTGTCGGTGACGGGTGTGCTGATCTTCTTTTTCCTCCGCGCGTATTCGTAATACTCAGCCGTTGGCTGCGGGGGCTCAGCGAATCAACGCAGCAGGGAGTTGAGCAAGGAACGCTTCCCCGCGAGGATGGCGAGCTCTCCCTGCTCTCCCGGCTGCACACCTTTCACGTCGACCAACGTGACCGCGATGGTCAGCGTGTTGGGCGGAGCGCCCGCGGGGGGCGCGGCGGAGGTGACCTTCGCCTCCAGCGTCTTGCTCTGGTTCTTCGCCGGAACGAAAGACGCCGGGGCGCCGACTTCGATCTGCTCGCCGGTCACCCGCAGCTGCACACCGAGCCGCGTTGGATCGCCGAGAGAGAGCAGCTCGTCTCCTGCTTCCACGTTGGTCTGGAGCTTCTGATCCGGCGAGGGGCCCAACACCGTTCCTTCGGTGGGCGAGCGCACTTCGGAGAAAGCCACGCGCTGCGCCTTCTCAATCTCCGTCTGCAAGTCTGCGAGCCGCTCCTTCTTCTCACGCAAGCTGCCACTCGGCGCGCGGTTCGACCCATTTCCGGCCAGCGCTTCAGACAGCTGATCCCGCGCCTCCTGGATGCGCTCGCGCGCGCGCTTGAGGCGGTCCTTCGCTTCCTGCACCTGCTTCGAGGACGCCTTCCCCTTCTTCGCCTGCTTCTCCACGTTGTCGAACACCCGCCGCGCGGCGAAGGCATCACGCTGCGACTCCGCGACCTCCTTGCGCAGCGCCGCGACGTTTCCACCGCCACCGCTACCCTTTTCCCCTGCGGCGATTTCTTCCTCCAGTCGCTTCGCCTCTTCCAATTTTTTCGCGGAGACGTCCGGCGCGCCGGCCTTGCGACTGCGGACGAGGACATCCCCCACCTTCACCGCTTGCCCCTGCTTCACCAGCACCTCGGCCACGGTCCCGGACGTGGGTGCGGGAATGGGCGTGCGATCCAGCGGCGCCAGGGCGCACTTCTGCGTCACGTGCACAGGAACTCGAATGGAGACGACCGCGGCCAGAACGACGAGCACCACGCCCGCGCCGACCGCGCGCAACGTCTTTCCGCCGGAGAGCACGGCAGGGCTCGGCGCGCTGGCGGTTCCCGTGGCGGGCCCTGTTTCGCCCAGCGGCTTGCGATCCCCTTTCGCCGCCGGCGCGATGAGCCGAGGGTCAGTGAGCAAGGGGATCGCCAACCCCGGCCCCAGCGGTTGCGGCGCCAGCGGTCCCTTCATGGGCGTGGAGAGCGCAGGTACGTTCTCCACCGCGTAGCGCGTCTCCGCCACCGGCGCCCTCTTCTCCGCGGGAGCCATCCGAATCTCCCCGGCTGATGTCGGGCCGCTCTCGATCGCGTAGAACTCGCTGGAGCTGACCTGCTCAATCTCCAGCGACTCCGCTTCCTGCGCGGTGGTGATGGCCGTGGATTCAAAGTCGCGCGAACGGGTGGGAGGCGGCGCCATTCCCTTCGACGTGGGCGACTTCTTATCGGGACCTTGGCGCGGCAACCTTTCCTCCAACGCTGCACTCGTAAAGCCAGTCGACAACAACGGCGGCAACGGCGCCGCATTCTCAATGAGCCCGTACGCGCTCAGCTGGCGCATGAACTTCACCAGCTGCTCTACCGTCATCGGAAGCCCAAGCGCTGCGCTTTCCGAAACAATCTTTACCAACGATCGCCCACCGTTCATCAGCTGCGCAACCGTGTGCTCGATCTCATACAGCGTGCACGTGGCACTCGCATTCGGGTTGGTGACTTCGAATAGCAGCGAACGGCCCTTCTCAACCTTGCGAATCCGCAGATCCTTTCGCAGCCGTGGCTTTTCTGGAGGCGTCCACGCACCGCTGATCACATCCATCGAAAAGGGCGCGGTGGTGTGAATCAAGTTGTCTCCGACCAAGCTGCTCGCCGCGAGCTGCGTCTGATCAATCGAGCTTGCCGCGGTGCCCGGCACGTCCAACATGTCGTAGGCGATCAGCTCACGGAGGAACTTCTCGAAGAGCGCTTCGGTCAGCGGCAGCCCCATCGCCTTGCTCAGCTCGATGATCTGCTGATGGGAGCGGCGTCCATCCAAGAGCTGAGCGACCTTCAGCTCCAGCTCATGCAGCGTGCAGCCAGACCGCGAGCCGCGGCGTTGCAGCTCATAGAGCCCGGCCTTGCCAGACTTCCGAATGGAGACATCGGCGCGCAGCTTGGGCCGCACCGTCGATGCCGGGAGGGCTTCGCCCATGGCGTATTGTCACCGCCATGGGTAAGAGCGTCGAGGGCCCCGCACCAAACGGTGTGCGCAAGCACGCAGAATGTGGGCTACGGGCAAACCGCGGGAACCGCCTTCAGCGTGGGAACCAGCGCGTTGTAGTCGTCCACTCGCGTTCCAGAGAGCCCGGGATCGAATTGGTAAAAGTAGCGCTGGGTGACATTCGCCGCGCCGTACGCGGTGACGTCGGCTGCGGTGTTGCCCATGCCGTACTCGGGCGTGAGGCCGATCGACGCCTTCAGCGCGGCCAGCTCGTTGGTCTTGAAGTTCGCGGCGGCGTCGCCGGTCAGCCCCGTGAAAGAGAGCGACGTGTGGACCAGACCGCGCGGGAAACCGCGCAAGCTCAGCCATTCATGGGTGCGGGTGTGGAGCCAATCTGGCCGAGCGGTCAGATAGAAAATGTAGAAGCCGGCGTCGGAGAGCGCCTTAAGCACCGCTGGAGCACCGGAGCTCTCCGCAGGTGGATTGCCGTTGAACAACGACTTGAGCTGCGCGTTCTCTTCGGTGGTCAACGTGCCGTCGACATCGCTCACCGCGACGCGCGCGTTGTTGGGCAGCACTTCGATGAACTGATCCGCGTAGGAGTTATCGCCCTTCACCACCATGCGGACCTTGTGGCGTCCAGCTCCCAGCGTCCCCAGGTTCGTGTAGACACGACCACCGCTGTCTTTCACCCCTTCGACTGCCGCGTGATCGCCATCGCGCGTGGTCGGTTGGGTCGCAACTTCGATCCAGGGCCCTTTGCAGTCCTTGAGGAGATAGACGACGACGTCCTCGTCCTTGAGCTCTCTGTCGCTCCAGCCGTACGCGAACTTGCCCAGCGCCCACGCGGGAGCGCCTTCGCGCAAGAAGAGATCGCGGCCGCGGTGACGAGGTGAGCCCACGAAGAAGTAGGAGGAGAAGTGACGCCACGGCGTCGTGGCCGGAAGCAGCAGCGGCACTTCGCACGCGGGACGCTGCGGACAGAGGGTGGTCACCGACGATTCGATCAGCCCGTCACCGTTCTCTTCACCGGCTTCGAGAGGACCACAGGCAACCAATCCAGCGCAGCCAGCGACGACGAGAAGGCGCAACGCGAACCTCCGCAGAACTTCGGGGGGCTGGAGTCATCGCTCAACCTTTCGCGGACGCCAACCCTTGGCACGCGCGTGTCACGTCTTTGTGGCAGTTGTGAAACGCTACCCCCAACGACCAGGCCGGCTGTGCCAGGGTCCGCGCCCATGACTGACTTCCTCACCAGCCGAAGAACATTTCTGCGTCTCGCCACCGGGGCCGCCGGTCTCTTGGTGGGCTGTGGCCGCGACAACCCGCTTGCTTCCAGTGACGAAGCGGATGGCCTCTGGAAGGCCGCGCTGACGACGCCCGAGTCGGTCGCCGCGTCCTATCAGTTCCCAATGGGGGTGAGCTCCGGCGACGTGACCAATGCGGACGCGGTACTAAATACCCGCTACGCAGGAGACAAGCCGCTGCGCTGCGTGGTCTGGAAGATGAGCGGCGCGCAGTACGCGGCGGTCGCTGGAGAGGTCGACTGCACGGTCGCGGAAGCGGGCTTCGTGCACGTGGATCTCCAGAACCTGGAGCCGAGCGAACGCTACCGCTACGTCTTCTTCGAGCTCGACGAGAACGGTCAGGCGATCTCGCGCAGCAACATTGGGCGGTTCCGCGCGGCGCCGGCGGATGATTCGCTGGAGCCGCTGGTGTTTGGCGCGATCTCCTGTGTGAAGTACGGCTACTCCTTCCAGACGCTGACGCGCGCCGCGGAGCGGACGGATTTGGATGCGTTCCTGCTCTTGGGCGACACGGTCTACAACGACGGCGCGGTGTCGATTGAGCAGTACCGCGATCGCTGGTTCCAGAGCATGTCCACTCAGCAGTGGATGGCGCTGCGCGAGTCGGTCAGCGTCTTCGCGACGTGGGACGATCACGAGGTCAGCAACAATTGGAATGCCGCGGGCACCGACGCCGCCAAGATCGCCATGGCGACGAAGGCGTGGTTCGAGAACATTCCGGTGCGCAGGCAGTCCTCCGGGAACAACCGCATCTACCGCAGCGTGAAGTGGGGCAAGACCGCGGAGCTGTTCGCGCTGGACTGTCGTTCTGAGCGGGACTCGTCGCGCGGGCTTTATGTGTCGCGCTCGCAGATGGACTGGCTGAAGAATGGGTTGGCGGCCAGCAACGCCACGTTCAAGATCATCCTTAACTCGGTGCCGATTGGCGCGTTCCCCTGGCCGCTGACTCTCGTCAACAGGGACAGGTGGCAGGGCTTCCCCACCCAGCGCCAGGAGATCGTTTCGCACATCGATACGCAGAAGATCAGCGGTGTGCTCTGGCTCTCCGGCGACTTCCATTTGGGAAGTATGGGGCGGCTGGAGAAAACCGGGCTGGGCTCGAACATGGTTGAAGTGCTGGCCGGCCCAGGCGCGAACTCGCACAACCCCGCGCTGCTCGCGGTCCGCGGCTCACAGTTCGACTTCGTGACCGGAGAGAACAACTACGTCGCGCTGCACTTGGATCCAGCGACGAAAGACTGTCGCGTGGTGTTCCATGACGGTTCCGGCTTAGTGCTCGCGGACAGGACGTACCGGCTGTAAGGCTTCACTCGTCGACCGGCTGCTTTGAGCCTAACGCTCCAACGGTATTCTCTCGCTCACTTCCGAAAAGAGGCACAGGCAGAGAATTGATCAGCAATTTTGGATCGCCGCTGGCTCGGCTTCGCAAACCCTGTTTGTCGACGATCACAAAGCGACCACGTACCTTGTGAACAAGTTGAGCCAGATCATCGAGCGCGTACCTGACCGCGCTGCGGCTAACCCCTAAGTCATCGACGAAAGTATTCTGGGACAGGCTGAAGGCGATCCGGATCTCCTTCTCATCGGTTGCGCCACTCAGGAGTCCATAAGCCAGAATCACCTGCGCCAGTCTCTCCGAGATCCCGGCGAGCAGCGACCCTCGCTGCTGGTCCTGTGAGGCCATCAAACGAAGCGCTGTGTCACGGATGACGAGTTCCGCCAGCTTCGGCCCGCCACGTACCGCATCGACGAAGAGCGCTCTCGGAACCAAGATTGCCTCTGCAGGCGCGAGGGTTGTGAGCGATCCGAGGGTCGCCCGTTCGGCAATCGCTTCGACAGCACCGAAGACAGATGGGGCAGCAAGAAAGCCCCCGAGAACGATTCGACCATTCGAATCAGGCAGTGCGAAGCGGGCTGCTCCAGAAAGAAGCAGCAGGACGGTCTCGGTCGCGCCGGGGGCCTGGACAGTTCGGCCTCCCCGCCATGTGATTCGCCTCGAACTCGAGAGGAGTTCCTTGGCTCGCTCAGGGTTGAGAGCATCGAGAACCGGATGCCGTGGCAGGTGGTGAGAAACCGGGAGCACGATTTCAGCTCCCGGTCGCGAAACGGACGCATTGTGATGCCGGGAGCCGGTGGCTCGAGGCACGGGGGCCTGGACGATGCAGAAGCAAGGGTCACCTACGGGTAGATTTGAGTAACGGAATGGACGCGCCGAGGCCGCACCGCCCCAAGCACCGACAAACGCGGGCCCGGAGTCAGTCGCCACAACGTCTTTGCCGCAGCCGCGAGCAGGAGCGTCGCCCGCTTCAGGTCAGTTCGGCTTCAGGTCAGTTCGACTGAACTCTGTCCACGTCCCATGCGAGCAGAGCCGACAGCACGGATCTCACGCACTTTCGCGACGAACGAGCGCAATCAGCTGACATCCAAGCAACTACGCGAAGGAGATCGGCGGTCGGAACGGCGGAGCAAGGTGCCCGGTCAACGGGGCGACGTCGCTCCCCATCACCAGCACCTGCCCAAGAACGTTTACCGCGACGAACGTCCGAGCATCCGGCAGCAGAATCGTCTGACTCTGACAACAGCCACACTGGTGACGGCCGGCAGTACAACCGTGCTCGTCACCACCGAGATCGGACTCATCGGGTTCGAAATGTGCGAAGTGTCCCGAGAACGCGAAGTGTCCAACGAATTCCACGACTTCGCCTAGCGTGGGTTCGAGCCCGAGCATGACTGCGAGAACGAGCGCGAGGCGAAGCACACGAGAACGATAGGCGTGTTGTGGCGCGCGCCGCAAGAGAAGCACCCGCTCCCAGAAAATGCTGAGAGATGTTCCGCGCCAGATCTGAAGGGGCGATCGCGACACGCTTGCGCTCACGGCTCAGCGTTGAGGGTCCGGTGGCCATCCCGTGCACCCTCAACAAACTCTGCAGCTGCGGGTTCGAACAAAATCGACGTCCCCTCCTCGGTGCCACACCAGACCGGCGGCATTCAGCGCCGAACGGCTGCTCGTTTCAATACGGTAACGCGCGTGAGCACGCGAAGAATTGGTCGATTCCAACCAAACTGACTGATCACCTCTGCAGCAGTTTTTCTCCGCGATGCCGCGAAGTCCGAACAAGAAGCGGGAACACCTTATCTCGCAGGCACAGGTCGGACCTCGACGAGTTGAAAATTCCAGCTACTCTTTCGGCGCCGTCGAAAGCTGCTGAGCGATCGTCGTCTTGAGGCTCTCCGGAATCCCGCCCGGAACGCCAGAAGCGCCGGGCGACACCGACGATCTGGCTGCCGCTATTTGTTCGCAACCATCACCAGCGGAATGACCCGAGTTGCCGAGCGCCAATGGGGAAGCCCCCCGGAAAGCGCCCGCCGATGGATTGAGTTGCAAGGAAGGAGCCGGTCGGGGTCCGTCGAAGACCGAGGGAGCCTGAGGCGTCAACGCGATCTCCGATTGCTCCAAGGCAGGCGCCTCTGCGGGTGACTCGGCCTCGTTCGTTTCCAACGATCGAGTTGTACGCACCGGAACAGAAGAAGAGAAGGAACGAACGTCCGACATGGGGGGTCCTTTGCTATGCCGCGCTCCGCGGCCGGGTTTAGTTAGTTCTCGTGAACGCGCTCCTCACCGTTTCTTCGAGTGGCCTTCGACGATGATGTTTTTTTGGCTGGATTCATCCACTTCCGATTAGTCAAGCCGGTGTTGACTCCTCCCAACCAAAGCCACTCGTAATTCGGACACGCTCTTGGGCGCTTTTACCAATCGCGCGCAGGGTCGGAACGGTCACCTCACGCAGCCGATCGATGCCGGGAGGCAGACGCTCACCGGTGCTCCACATCCAAAGAGGCGGCTGGTTCAAGTTTGGTGGAATTCAGCCAATTTATTGATCCCCTGCTGGTTCCCATTCGCACGGGAAGTCTTCAGGATTCACGACGCCCATGGACGTTCGACCCAAGCCAATATCGGGGTTACCGCGGTCGCGCGAGACAACTGCCGTGCGGCGTACCGACGAAAGTTGGGACGCGCAGAAGCAGCTCCATCAGCCCGAGGTAGACTCCTTTTCGCCTCTCGACCACCGTCCCGACGCAGCGTCGTCGAGGGACCAGCCCGAGCCAGCCTCGTCGCCCTTGGTCGAGTCTCTTTGGCCCACCGCCGTTACCGACGGTCGACCTTCGAGGAGGCTTGCCATCGAGAGCATCCGGGCCGTGCTTGCCTCCAGTACCAGGGAAGGCTCAGCAGAAATCGACCGCAGCGCGCAAGAGCTCTACGGACGCGTTCGGAATTCCCGGACCGACGGTGCCATGTCGTTGATAGCGGACTTCAAGTAACCGCATGCGCTCGCTTCTTCGAGTCTTTCTCGCAGCCGCATTGATTTACGGCGTCTCACCGTCTTCAAAAGAGGCCGTCGAGCTGATTGTGCAGTTCGGGCTGACGGGTCACTTGAATCTTTTCGATCCTGTTGAGGCCGACGTGGACTGCCCGGAGCACGCCTGCAGCGACGTATCGCACAAGTGCGGATGCTGCGTCAGCCAAGCCGTGGTGGTTCCTTCCGACAATGCTGGGGAGGTTGTCCCTCCGCCTGACGCGAGCATCCTGATCGCCGAGGGCCTAAGGCCGTCCCCGCTTGAGCCCGGGCGCCACTTCCGTCCGCCGATCGCTGGCTAACCGCGCTCTGCAACTTCGCCCGTCGCGCTCTTAGACCGTCGCCTGTGAGGCGAGCGGATTGACGATTCGTGTCTCCGCTCCGGCCGCCGTCAAGGTGGCCGAGGTCGCGAGCAATGGAGTTCCTGCGTCGACGCGCACAGTGCGCTGACGCTTTGCCCTGGTGAAGCCATTCATGCTCCCGTTCGAGCTATCGGCAGCTGCGCCGATCATTGATGCACTGAAACGGCAGTCTGACTCAGCCAACAGCACCTTAAGCGAGCTGCTGGCCTCGGTCGTCGAACTCGATCTCCGAGCCGGTACGCGTGTGCTCATTGCCGCGGCGGCGGGGGGACTCAGCTCGCCTTTAGGGGAACACCTACTGAACGAGCATCTTAAGGACCCAGTTTGGTCGCGCGCCCTACCGCTGGAAGCTCTCGCGTATAGGACGCTGTTGCGGAAGAATCTTTATTTTGAACTGGCGATTGAAGATGCCTTGCTCGCGACCGCGTGGACGGCACGGCATTTCAATCAGCTCCGAGGTCAGGAGCCGGACCTCGCTTCGAGGGAGCTGTTGTTCGATCTCTCGTTGCTCGCGACCGAAGTGGAGCGGCTGCTTGAGGGGAAGAGTCGGTTGCGGAAGCGTCGCACTGGAGATCTGCACGTCCTGCAAGCGCAGGTTCTCCTCCGCCTGGAGGCGCTGACACTCGATTGGTCCAACGTGCGCATTCTCGAAGTCGGTGCGGAGAAGGGCGCACTGGTCCGCGAGCTTCAATCCAAAGGGGCCCAAGTACTAGCGCTCGATATCGACCCTCTCCTTCCGTCTCCCCTGGCGATGCAGGGCGACTTCATGGCTTCGGTGGTGCCCGATCGGTACGACGTAATTGTTGCAACCGGCGTTTTCGAGACCGGATCGTGCATTCGCGGCGAGCCCGAGGCAGTCACCGCCAATCTAACCGCAGACGTTCTCGACAGGATGCGCCAGCTCCTGAGACCCGGCGGCTACGTCGTGCTCGAGAATGCAGCTCGACCGCTGCCCTTCACGCAGACGGACGCGCAAACCCGTGGTTTCGAAGTCGTCTGGCAGAATGTTCCCGAGGTGAACCTCCACCTCGGTGGTCGAAGTTGTTGTCTTCACCTTCCCCACGATCGACCCGAGTCATGAGCCTGAGCCGCCACACCTCGCGCTGGCGGCATCCATAAGCATCCTCGCCAAGAGCCTGCGCGAGCTCATTGCAGCGTATCTGGCGGTGACGGAGCGGGCGCTGGCCGACGCAGAGAGCGACGACGATTTCTGACGCGCCCGCCTCGTGAAACACTCGACCGCCCCGAAGGCCTGAGCTGCTTTCGGCGGTCTTCGCCGTCTCGGGCTGAGATTTCAGCGCGCGGTTTGACGGGACGGAGTGGGCTCTGCTTGGGCAGACGTCTGTGCCGAATGTCCGTCTCTGCAGGGAGGCCCAGTCGAGCCTGGGGCGACGCGGCTGGGCCACGGGCGCCGCGCGGGTAGTCAAGGTCAAGACGGGGGTGAGCTGAACGGGAGGCGGCTTGAGGACGACGAGGGGGCGCAACGCCGCGTTGGGGGCGAAGACGCCATGGAAGCACGCCAGGTGCGTGCCCCCCGGCGGCACCACCGCAAGCAGCCGCTTCACCAACGCCGCGGCGGAGAGGACGAAAACGAGGCCGCGCTTGGTTCGGTACTCGTACTTCCCGTCCTGGCGACGAGACAGGCGCTCGAGGGACACGGGGCCACGACTGCCGTACCTGCACAGCCGTGCCAAACCCTCTGTCGTTGGCATGCACAGCCGTGTCCGCGTGCAGCGAGAAGCCCTCCAGCATTGCCCAGCTGTTCCTTGGCGGCCTGGGTGATGAAGTGCAGCTCATTCTTGATGTGGAAGAGGAAGTCCTTCCCCGCCTGCACCACGAAATTGGCGTTGTCTTCGGAAGCGCCCCCCGCGTCATAAGTGACGAGTTGGAAGAGGTGGCCGAAGACCCGGAAGATCTACCTCGGATACGCACGGCTTTTCGCCAAGCACCACATGCGCTCGCCCGCGAAGAAACCCGGCTTCTTGAGTTTCCCGCTGGCAGGCCTGGCCATCGGTAAATGTACATATTAAGATGTACATATGGCTCGCTCTCGTCGCTATCCCACCCGCACCTCGCCCCCCGTCGCGGAGCGAGTGGGCACCGCAGAGTTCCGGGCCCACTTGGCGAAGTATCTACGATCGGCTCGCGGTGGCCGTGCGGTGGTCATCGAGGAGCGTGGCCATGGTGCGTATCTCCTCACCCGACTCGAAGAGCCGACTAGGTCGACCATTTTGGGCTGCATGCGCGATCGCACCGAATACTCTTCGGGTACGGTGGTCAATGCGGGCGAGACGTGGTCGCCGCGGCCGGCGCCATGAGTATGCTGCTGCTAGACACCCATGCATGGATTTGGCTCGCGGCCGGCGACGGACGAATGAATAAACACGAGCGGGCGCTGAACCGCGCTGCCGACTCGGGCGAACTGCTCCTTTCTGCGGTATCTGTTTACGAGGCCGCGCTTATTGGACTCGAGACCGAGACCGGGCAGCGCCGAGGTAAGCGGTCGGTGCGGATGCGTCCGACGGTGTCGCAGTGGATACGCGACGCGATTAGCGGCACACGCGTGGTGACCGTGCCACTCGATGCCGAGATGGCCATGAATGGTGCCGCACTTCAGGCATTCCACGCCGATCCCTTCGACCGCCTCATCGTGGCCACCGCTCAGGGTACAACCGCGCGGCTCGTCTCCGCCGATGAGAAGCTGATCGCGTTCTCCACTGAAGTTGGGCTCAAGCTACTTGAGCTGTAAGGGAAAGAAGCCCGTGAGAAGCGTTAGAGAACTACTTCCTCCTTCGCTCGCGCTTCTATCCGGGTCCTAATATCGCGTCCTCTCGGACTTCTTGATCCATTGCTTCATCGGCAAAGCACCAGAGGGCTGCGAGCCACGCGCCGCGTCTGCTGGATGATTCGAGCGTCCATGTGCTGGGTGTGGAGGCGAGAAGAACGCCTTCACTCAGGCGCCCAAGACCTCCAGCCCGGACGCGCGCGCGGCGCGAGCCAGCTGTAGGTCATGGGTGACCAGCACCAGCCCGCCGCGCTGAGTTGCGATCTCCAGAGCGGTGGCCAGATGAATCGCATCGAGTGAGCCCACGGTGGTGGGCATGGGTGCGGCAGCGCGTTGCAGGATGCGCTCGGTGATCGGCCGGAGCTCTATTGAACGCAATGTCCTTCGCGCCTCCTCATGAAGATGAGCCACTTCTTCGTCATCGACCTCACCCGCGAGCCGAAACCGATCAATGACACGTCCAATCTCCAGCGGAAGCAAACGAGAGGCATAGGCTTCGGTGATCTCGCTCCACTGCTTGAGCGGATCCGGCTCATCGAAGAACTTGCGGAGCAGAACGCTCGAATCGATGAACGCAATCACCGTGAGTCGCGGTCCTTGAGAAGGACGCTCAGAGTGTCCAACCGCTTGCGGGAAGTGCCCCGAATCTTCAGCTTGCCGAGCGCGGGCGCGGTGGGATCCCGCCCAATGGCTTCGAGCGACGCCTCCTCCTCTTGACGCCGGTAGGGAACGATCCGCGCGACTGGCTCCTCTCGGTCCGTGATGGTCACCTCTTTCCCGGCACGAACGGCCTTCATGTACTGGCCCATCTTTGCCTTGAGGTTCGAGGCGCTGACCTTGATCATGGACATCAATGTACATTAGAGGACATGAGTAGTCAAATGGCCGTCCAGTCTGCCCATCGGCAACTGACCCCCACCGGGCGCCA
>JBQTKE010000093.1:0-10601 GCA_052386435.1 Myxococcaceae bacterium | reverse complement strand
GGAGCAGCCCTTCGTCGGTGGCGACCTCGAACAGCGGACTGCGCGAGGTGAAGAAGTCCGGCTTGCGCGCAGCGACAATCACCACGTCGAAGAGCTGCCGCCAGGTCATGCCCTCCGGCAAAAACCGGTCGAAGGCGTACGACATCATCGGGACAGTGTAGCTCCACTCTGAGTTGGTGATGAGCAGCAGCTTCTTGCCCGCGTTCTTCTGATCGAGCAGCGCCAGCGCTGTCTCCGGCTCGAGCACCACGAAGTCGTCCGGGCGGCCGATGATCTCCGCCTTGAGCTCGCCCTCCATGTGCGCCGCGTCCATCATCTCCCGCACGCGCCTGTAGAGATCCGAATACCCCATCACGCCCGGGATCGCGTGCTGGTCCAGCAGATCCACCAGCTGCCCGTACATGCAGGCTTCGGAGAGCGAGAAGAGCGTGTTCATGAACGACCAGCGCGACTCGGAGAGGTCGACGATCGTCCGCGCGTAGGTCTGGCGCTGTTCTTCGTACGAGAGGACGCGCGTGCCGTGCACAGCCCGCTTCACGAAGCCGAACCGGTTCGCCTTGAGCAGATTCCCCTTCTCCGCGTCGATGATCAGCCCGCGGATGACGCTCTCCGGATTGAACTCCAGCGGCCCCACCGGCCAACCCAGCTGGAGCAGTCGCCGCTTCAGATGCTCGTAGGCGCGACGCTCCCAGTCCTCCACGCGGTAGTGGATGAGCGTGTAATCCATGTCGTAGCCGATCGCCCGAATGCCCCGCATGTTGAGCGTTCGGTTGCAGTAGAGGCCGCGGGCCGGAGGCGGTGCGCGCTGGGTGTCCATGCGCTCTTCATGCTTCGGCGCGGGGCGCCCGTCTACCCTCATCAGCAAATCAGAGACGAAGCTGCTGCTCGTGGGGAGGCTCACCGTCGTCCCACTGGATTCTGAGGGTGAGCAGGCTTCCCGGGAGTGAGCCTTCGTCCGGAAGCTCGAACTCAAAACCGACAGGGTGGGTTTTCGAAGCGGCTCAATAACGAGAACGGCGTCTCGCCGCAGGCCGTCAAAGGCAGGATCCGACGGGGACAAAGGATGCGCCGCTGCCGCTTTCAGTAGGCGAGACCGTGGGTCCGGATCGCGGCTGCTCCGCTCGGCGGAAGCACTGCAGCGTTCGACACCCGTCAGGCACGGAGTGGGTTAGGCGCGCTCGATGCCCGTCGAGGCACGGAGGTGAGCGCGGGCCGGCGATCCCAGGAGCGCAATCGCCGAGATCGACCCGACAATCGCTCCAGAGAACACGGCCGGTTCCATCGCCAAGAAGGCGCTGGCGACCGGCAGCGCGGAGGCAATGATGGCCGCGACGACGCTTCCGACCACCGACACCATGACCATCGCCGCGACTTCGCTGAACGTCGCACCGCGCCAGCCCGGCGCAGCCAAGCGAACAGCGGACCCGACCAACCCACCCAGCACCACAAACGCTGCCCAAGTCATTGCCTATTCCTCCGCACCTTCAGGCATTGCTTCGCGTAGGCATTGCTTCGCGCGTGCCAGCGGCAAAGGCGCGATTGACCGAGTCCCTTCTCTCCACGCGCGGCGTTTCGCTGAAGTTTTTACTGAAACCGGCTTACGGGCTGCCGAGCGCCTTCTTCCACTTGGCGAGCAGGTTCAGCGCCTCGATCGGTGTCGTGGCGTCGACAGTGAGCGCATTGAGCTCGTCCAACACCGCCTGCTTCCCGGGGTTCAGAGACGGCCCCGGTTCGGCAACGAAGAGGCCCAGTTGATCGACGTTCACCCGGGCCGGCTTGCGGACCAAGCGAGAGCGGCCCGCTTCATCCAACTCGCCTGATTCTAGGTTTCCCAGAATCTCCCGGGACCGTCCCAGCACCTCAAGCGGCAGTCCGGCCAGCTTCGCTACCTCAATCCCGTAAGAGCGACTGGCTCCACCGCTCACGAGCTTGCGAAGGAAGATGACCTTGCCTTCGTGCTCCTTCACCGCGATCGAGCAGTTCTTCACCCTGTGCCTCTCCCCCGCGAGGTCGGTGAGCTCGTGGTAGTGCGTCGCGAAGAGCGTGCGCGCGCCGACGCGGTCGTGCAGGTGCTCCGCAACGGCCCAAGCGATCGATAACCCGTCGAACGTCGAAGTCCCTCGGCCGATCTCATCCAGAATGACCAGCGACCGGCGTGAAGCGTTGTGGAGAATGTTGGCCGTCTCGGTCATCTCCACCATGAACGTGGACTGTCCGCGCGCGAGGTTGTCCGCTGCGCCCACGCGCGTGAAGATCCGATCGCACAGGCCCACGCGGGCGCGGCGTGCCGGGACGAAGCATCCTGCCTGAGCCATGAGCGTAATCAACGCGACCTGGCGCATCACTGTGCTCTTACCCGCCATGTTGGGGCCGGTGATGATGAGCAGCTGCGCTTCCTTGCGGTCGAGCCGAACGTCATTGGGCACGAAGACCTCCGCCCCCAACATCCGCTCCACGACCGGGTGACGACCGCCCACAATCTCCAAAACATCCGAGTCGTCGACCGCCGGACGAACGTAGCCATACTCCGCGGAACAACGTCCGAACGCACAGAGCGCATCCAGCGCCGCCACCGCGTCCGCGGCGCCACGAATGTCCGCGGCTCGCTCAATGACCTTGGACCGGAGTGCCTCGAAGAGTTTGAGCTCCAAGGCGCACCGCTTCTCTTCCGCGGTGAGCACTTTTTCCTCGTACTCCTTGAGCTCCGCGGTGACGTACCGCTCCGCGCCGACCGTGGTCTGCTTGCGAATGTAATCCGCCGGAACGAGGTGCAAGTTCGACCGCGTGACCTCCAGGTAGTAGCCGAAGACCTTGTTGTAGCGAACCTTCAGCGAGCTGATCTTCGTGCGCTCCCGCTCGCGCGTCTCGATCTGAAGCAGCAGCTCTTTGCCCGAGGTCGAAAGCGCGATCAGCTCATCCAGCTCCGAGTGGTACCCCACTCGGAACATTCCGCCTTCCTTGAGCACCGCGGGCGGCTCATCAGCGATGGCGGCAGAGATCTCCAACGCCAAGTCAGGCATCGCGGAGAGGGGGCCTTGCAAACCCTTGAGCAGCAGGGCCTCGCACCGTCCGGCGATCTCCGCAACCCTGGGCAGCACGGCCAACGACCGGCCCAACGCCAGGAGGTCACGCGCGTTGCCTACGCCTAACGAGAGCCTGCCGCACAGCCGCTCCACGTCCGCCACTTCCTTCAGCGCAGCGGTGAGATCGTCGCGCCAGACGCCGTGGGCCGACAGCTCCTCGACAGCGTCTAACCGAGCCTCAATCTCCGGCAACGAAGCGAGGGGCGACGACAACCAACGCGCCAACCTACGCGCCCCCATCCCCGTGGCCGTTCTGTCCAGAACACCAAGGAGCGAGCCTTTCCGTCCACCATCGCGAAGCGTTCGGGTGATCTCCAGATTCGATCGCGAGGAATCGTCGAGGACCAGGTTGCGTCCGCGGGTCATCAGCGTGACCCGGTCAATATGAGAGCCCTGTGTTTTCTGCGTGTCCTTGAGATACCGAAGCGCCGCGCCAGCAGCGCCCACCGCGAGCGGCACGCCGTCCAGCCCAAACCCCTCAAGCGTCGCGACCGCGAAATGCGACTTTAGAAAGGCCGCAGCGCGGGGTGTTTCAAACGCCGCCTTCTCACAAGAAGCCAAGGCCGGAGGCCGAGTCAGAAGAGACAGCAAAGCCGCGACCTGCGAGCCCTGCCGCTGCTCCTCTGGCACCAGAATTTCACGCGGCTCCGCCTGCGAAAGCTGTTCAGCCAGCTCAACGACCGAGTCCGCCTGGAAGCAGGAGAACTCGCCGGTGGAAGCGTCCAATAGCGCCGCGCCGGCCGATTCGTCCGAGAAGAAAACGGCAGCGAGGAAGTTGTTCTCCCGCGCGTCGAGCACTTCCTCGTCAAGGACCATGCCCGGCGTGATGATCCGAATCACCTCGCGCCGAACAATCCCCGGCCCGTTGCCCGCCTCTTCGACCTGTTCGCAGATCGCGACCTTGAGCCCGGCCTCAATCAGCTTGCCGATGTAGCGGCGAGCAGCGTGGTACGGCACGCCGCACATCGGAACTTTGTCAGCGCCCTTGGATCGCGCTGTGAGCGTGATCTGCAAAAGCTCTGACGCTTGAATCGCGTCTTCGAAAAACATCTCGTAGAAATCGCCGAGCCGGAAAAACAAGATTGCATCCGGATGCAGCGCCTTCGTCTCGAGGTATTGCCGCATCATTGGAGTCGCGGCGGCGAGCTCGCGGGCGATCTCGTTCGGCATGCCGGCGGGAAACTTCGACCCTTCCGACGAACGGGTCACGTCCGCAGCGCCATTCAAGCCAGACGCCCCGTCGCCGACGGCCGCGTTCGCCACGCGCTCATCCGCGAGAATCGCCGGCATGTCCGCCAACGTCCCCTCGCCCTTCGCGCCTCGGTTCTTGACTGTCGCTCGAGTCCCCATCCCGCCCCCTTCTGGCGCGCGCGCGCCAGGCGATCGAGCCATAACATCCGGGGCTGACACGGCCTTGCCGTTCCGCCGAGCCCAATTTTTATTGGTTGTTGGCGCGTCCTAACGGCGCCGGGAAAGCGTGGGTTACCCGCCGGCGCGGGCGAGCAGCGTCGCCAGAACTTCTTCCGACGCGTCGTCCAGCCCCACGAACGACGCGGCAATCCCATCCGCCGTCACGCGCAGCACCTTGCACGATCCTCGGATCACGCCCTTGTGCTGGAACGGCGGTGTCGCGGAGAGCTCCACTTTCAGAATGTCGCCCACCGCGCGTTGACGTTTGGTCCAGAGGAAAAACCCACCCTGGGAAACGTCTTTGGAGAAGTCGATCACGGCCTTCTGCGTCTTGGGGTGCGTGTGCAGCACTTTGAGATTCAACACCCGACGTGGGAACTGGCGCCGCTCTTCAACCTTAAGCATGGACCGAATGACGACCTCCGGGCAGGGACATACACCGACCCAGCCCTGGAGAGGAAATCCACGCCCGACAAGGGTCACCGTGTAAGTCGGGAGTGTTGGCAGACGTCAGAAATCCGGTGGGAAAGTTGACCCCTGCCCCGCCCAGACCGAGGGTCCGTGTCTGACTGTTTCAGCGGGCCGGAAAGGAGGCAGGGAGCATGCGACTGGCGATCTGGGCCATAGCCCTGGGCTGGACCGCTGCAGGCTGCGCCGTTGGGCTGCCCGCCGGGAGCGCTGTAGCGGTGCGCTCGAACCGGTATCAGCCCTTCACGCCCTCCGCGATTCCTCGAGGCATTCCGGCGCCACCCCCTGCTTCGCCCCGCCCTCCGTCTGAACCCATCTTGCGAGGTGGCCGCCGCGAAGCGGTCTCCTTGGCGCGCGAGATGATGGGACGCACGCGCATTCGGCTGGGCGGACAAGTCTATCCAAACGATTGCACAGGCCTCGTGGTGGGCATCTACGACCAGCTTGGCATTCCGCTGATGAGTGGCGGTGGCTTTGGCGACAACGGCGTCACCAGCATCTTCCGGTTCGCGGGGAGCAACGGGCGCATCTTCCACAACGGCCGTCCTCTCCCCGGCGATCTGGTCTTCTTCAAGGAGACCTATGATCTGAACCGCGATGGGCGAATGAACGACGGTCTCACCCACGTTGGACTCGTTGAGGACGTCGATGAGCTCGGAACCGTGAGCGTAATCCACCGAGTGAAGCGCGGCGTGGTGCGCTACCGCATGAACGTGGAGCGGAAGCATGAACGCTACGATCCCGTCACGGGGCGTCTCATCAACGACTATCTGCGCAACGCGGGTCCTCGGGAGAATGAAGCGTTAACGGGCGAGCTCTTCGCCGGCTATGCCACGCTGCTCCCGGTGCGAGGTCGCTGGTACGCCGGAAGATGACCGATTGCGCGCAGCCGCCCCCTTTTCAGCTCGGGTTTGGGCGTGACTGGCCTGCGACAAACCCGTGACCCTGTTGCGAAGCAACTGCGCTACAAGGCGCCCTTTCTTCAAAGGAGACGCCCTTGCGTTGGATCGTTACGGCAGTCGCTCTTGCAGCGTTGTTCGGTTGCGGCATCGAGAGCACAGAGCGGGACCTTTCAAGTCGAGTCGATCCACTCGAGGGGGGTCGCGCTTCCCGTTGGACCGCGAGCCCAGTCCGCACCGTTCAGACCCGCTTGGGCTTGGAGCTCACTTTCGAGTTTCAGGGGACCTTTGAAACCGGCGCCGCAGATTGGGCGTATGTGCCGCTCCTGGTCCTGCCCGGTGTCTCTGAGATTGAAGTTCACTACAGTTACGACAAGCCCGCAACCCCGGCGGGCGTCGCCGGCAACGCGCTCGACATCGGCATCTTCGACGAATCCGGAACAGGCCTGGCCAACGAAGCGGGCTTTCGAGGCTGGTCCGGCGGCTTCCGCGACACCTTCACAATCAACCGAACTGAAGCGACGCCAGGCTATCTCGCCGGCCGCATCGGCCCTGGGCTTTGGCATCTCGTGCTCGGTCCTTACACGGTCGCCCCGCAAGGTCTGAACTGGACGGCGAAGGCAACTCTGCGTTTCGGCCCTTCCGGAGCAGCTCCGGCACCCACTCCGCTCCTCTCCCAGGCGGTCAACAACGTTGCCGGTTGGTACCGCGGCGATCTTCATCTCCACACGGTTCACTCGGACGGCAGCTATCTGCCGTCCGAGATAGTCGCTGGCGCGGTGGCAGGCGGTCTGAGCTTCATCGTCAGCACGGATCACAACACCTCCAGCTCACACCGCGTCTGGAGCACGCTGGCTCGGCCCGATCTCCTCGTCATTCCGGGAGAAGAGGTCACCACGCGCGGCGGACACTACCTTGCCGCGGGACTGAAGCCTGGACACTGGATCGACTGGCGCTACCGCCCTGAAGACAACGCCCTCCCCCGGTTCCTCGACGCAATCCACCGCGACAACGGCATCGCGATCGCGGCGCACCCATACTGCCCATGGGTCGGCTGCTCGTGGCGCTTCGGCTACGACGGCATGGATGGGATCGAGATCTGGAATGGCCCGTGGACTCTCGACGACGAGGCCAGCCTCAAGGATTGGAGTGATCTGCTGGGCAAAGGGCGCTTCGTGGCCGCCGTGGGAAACAGCGATGCGCACCGCTCGCCGAACGTAATTGGCCTTCCCCAGACGGTGGTGCGCGCCGCGAAGCTCGAGCGCGGTGCGGTGCTTGACGCGGTCAAACGCGGCCACTCCTATCTGGCGGCATCCAAGGACATCTCACTCTCGCTGTCCGCCGTAGGTCCGTCTGGATGGGCGGAGATCGGGGAGACGCTCACCGTCTCCCCGAAAGACACAGTTCGCGTGATCGCCCACGTGTCCGGCGCACCGAACGCGTCCGTATCTCTGATCACCCAAGCGGGCAGCGTCGAGACCCTCGTCTTGGATTCTGCAGGTACACGAACCTTCGGATGGAACCGAGCCGCTGGCGAGCTCAGCCACGTTCGTATAGAGGTTCGCGACCCTGCGAATGCTTCAGCGATGCTCGCGCTCAGCAACCCGATCTTCTTCAGGTCCCCTGCTCAGGCTCAGTGAGGCTCGCCGTCGAACACCACGCTCCAACCTACTCTCAGAGCGCCCGCGCGGTCCGCTCCCAGGCCGCGCGTTGCGAGTTGCGCAGGAAGCGCCAGAAGCCGACGACGATCGCGGCGTTCATGGTCACGAAGTAGTACGCGACTGATGCCATCCTCCGAAGCCCGCCGTGGAAGAGGCGAGCCCTTCCTGCGATCGCCAAAGCATAGAAAGCCATCTGCGCGGCCAACAGGCCTATGTAGAGCGGATTCGGGAGCAACGCGACGTTCGCAGCGAAGGTGATCGCCATCAACGCGGGCGCGCACCAACGCAGCACCTTGTGCGACCAGAAGGCGAAGGCGGCGAAACCACGCGTTGGCGACAACAGCGAAGGAATCAGCGCCAGACTCTGGAAGTTGCCCGCGGCAATGCGGGCGCGCCGTCCAAACTCGCGGCCATAGTCTTCTGTCGTCTCTTCGAACGCCACGGCTTCCGGCTCGTAGACAACCTTGTAGCCGCGCTCCAAGATCCGCAGCGGAATCACGAAATCATCCACGATGGTTCGCGACGGCAGCCGGCGGAAGAGGGCGCGTCGAATCGCGTAGAGCCCACCGTTCGCGCCCATCACCGCGCCGCGCTTTCCCTCGTAGAACTTGATGAGCGATTCGTACGTCCAGTACGCGCTCTCTTCGTATTCGTGCTTGGTGGGGTTGTAGAGCTTGAGTCGGCCGCACACCGCCCCCACGGTGGGATCCGCGAAGTGGCGCACCAGCTTCTTGATCGCCTGCTCATCCAGCTGGGTGTTGGCGTCGGTCAGCACCACGATGTCCCCGGTCGCCATGGGGATGCACCGATTCAGCACGGTCGTCTTCCCGCCGCGGTCGGCGTTGGAGAGCTTCACCCGCGGATCTCTCGACGCGAGAACAATCTCGTTGGTGCGGTCGGTGCTTCCATCCGAGCCGACGAGCACTTCCAGGCGATCCATGGGGTAGTCGAGCGCCAGGCTGTTGAAGAGCTTCTGCCCGACGCACGACGCCTCGTTGTACGCGGCGACAACCAGCGACACCTGCGGCAAGTCGTGAAGCGAGCGCCTGGCACGGCGGCGATCCTCACCTTGAACCAGGTAACGGAGGTTCTGCGCCACAGAGGCCACGCCGTCGATCGCGATGATCAAGAGCGGGTAGAAGAAATAGGTGTGCAGCAAAAGCAGCGTCGAGCACCAAAAGAGCACCGCGACCATCACCCACCCCAAGAGCCATCGAGTTTTGTCTGACTGATAGCAATGCTTATGCCCGGGTGAAGCGTTCAGCGATGGACTTCGCAGGTGCCGACGGAGACGTGCGAACCGGCGGGGGTGTGGAACCTTCTTCCGCCCCATGCCCCGCTTTTCTACAGCCAAGGGGTTGGTGGCTTCAGCCTCCTAAGTGTCCCCGCGGGGTCGACACCACCCCTCCGCCCGACCCCAACGAAGGCCCCAGGACTCAGCGGCAAGATCAACGAAGCCCACGCCACCGACCCAACCTGCGCCGGCTGTCATGCCCACTTCGACGGAATAGGCTTCGGGCTGGAGCGCTTCGACGCCATCGGCGCGGAACGCTCGACGGACAACGGGCTCCCCATTGCTGACTCGGGCACGCTGGTCCGGTCTTACGTCGGCAGTGACGCCTTCCGTTTCGTTCGACCCTGAAGCGCAAGGAGCTCTCCAGTATGGCCACGTTCGTCTCAGCCGTCGCGCCCTCCTCCGTGGAATCCGTGATCAGGGCAACGTCACCCCAGCACGACGAGCGACTTCGGAAGCAAGCTTGCGGAAGTCGCTGTAACACTCGCGAACGGCGGTGGCGTGGCTGCCGATCGCTCCTTCTGCGGGGTTCAGGAGGAACATCGGCTTGCGCGCTTCTTGGGCAAGCGGCATAAGGCTCCGAAAGTGCTTGAGCGTCGATAGACAGTGCGGGTCTCGGTCGATCGTCACACCAGGTTGAGGATTCGTCTCCCCCAGAAGGGCCTCGCGATACACGGTCGGGATCCTGGACATCCACTTGGCGTAGGCCTTGACGGGTCTGTCCAACCGGACCACGTGTTGCATCACCACGTAACCAAGAGGGCTCATCTCCCCCTGCGGCAGATTCAAACCCGGCGGTCGCTTCTTCAACCTCTCGGACCATCCATCGCGCCACTCCCTTAGGCGGGGCCCGAGATTCTGAAGCCCTTTCAGAGAGAAGAGGTCAGGAGCGAGAGGCACCACTACGTGGTCCGCCGCAATCAGGGCCGCGCGGTTGATCGCGCCTAAGTTGGGTCCCACATCGATGATGGCAATGTCCGCGGACTGGGCTTCTGCAGCGCGGGTCAGGAGCTGATGGAACGCACCAATGACCCGAAAGGCGCGGGCCTTTCCCTCTAGGCAGTAGGGCCACTGCTGGCTGAGTTCGTCCTCGAACCCCGAAAGAGCCAGATCTCCTGGCAAGAGGGCCACTCCAGAGAGGTCTTCCGTGGAAGGCTCGGAGATCCCCCCTTCGCCCTCGAGCAAGGGGAGCAGAGGCGCAAGGACGGTGCGACCCTGCGAGCCCTCGGGCGAAAGCGACTCGAGCGCCTCCTCGTCGAGAAACATCGTGGTCAGATTCGCTTGAGGGTCGAAATCCGCGACGAGGACCCGAAGGCCCAGCTCTCTGTACATCCACGCGAGATGGTAGACGAGCGAGGTCTTCCCCACCCCTCCCTTGTTGTTGAAGAACGCGATGGTCTTCATGGCACCCGTTTGAGCGTTACGCCGACGTAGTCTGTGTTGACTTCGAAGCGAGGTGGAGGATTGCCATTGGCCTGCATTGACTTTCGAGCGGTGGCGATCCCCACTCCGAACCGCTGGACGAACCCTAGGACCTTGAGCGCCTCTGCGAGGCTGGGATTGCGGTAGTCGCTGACACCCGGTTGGCCAAAATTCTCTACCGTTGCCGAACCAAAGGGTCCGCCTGGATTCATGATCTCAATTCGGTCGTCGTACCAGGTGACCCGCACTGGAGCATTCGTCGCCTCGTAGCTTCGATGCATGACGGCGTTGCGGACGAGCTGCTGAAGCGCCGGCATCGGGTAGAGCTGTGTGCGCTGCTCGAGGTCGCTCCCCGTGAGGTCGA
>JBQTKE010000092.1:0-2798 GCA_052386435.1 Myxococcaceae bacterium | reverse complement strand
GAACTCCTTCGCGTACTTTTGGAGGAAGAACTTGGCGAGCACGGTGAGGTCGTCGCCGCGTTCGCGCAGCGGCGGCAGCTTCAGCGTGACGACGTTGAGACGGTAGTAGAGGTCTTCGCGGAAGGTGTTCTTGCGGACCTCTTCTTCCAGCACTTTGTTCGTCGCGGCGACCACGCGGATGTCCACCGGCTCGCCGCGGTTGTCGCCGACCTTGTAGACAATCTTTTCCTGTAGAGCGCGCAACAGCTTCACCTGAAGCAGCAGCGGCATCTCGCCAATCTCATCCAGGAAGAGGGTGCCGCCGATCGCCGCCTGGAACTTGCCCACCTTGGTGGCCACCGCGCCGGTGAACGCGCCTTTCACGTGACCGAACAGCTCGCTCTCGAGGAGGTTCTCCGGGATCGCTCCGCAGTTGATCGTGATGAACGGACCCTTCACGCGCGGGCTGCGCCGATGAATCTCGCGCGCGATCAGCTCCTTACCGGTGCCGGTCTCGCCGGTGATCAGGACCGAGATGTCGGTGAGCGCGATCTTGTCGATGCGCTTGTAGACCTCTTTCATTCCCGCGCACGCGCCGACGATGTCGCCGTAGTGGTTCTCTTCCAGCTTGCGGCGCAGCTCGGTGTTGTCGAGCTTGAGCTCGTTCACCAACATGGCGTTCTGAAGAATCAACGACGCCTGCGCCGCGAACACGGTGAGGATGTCCAAGCTCTTCGGCTCGAAACGGTTCACTAAGCGATCGTTGCCCACGTAGATCAGTCCGAAGAGATCGCCCTTGTGCATCAGCGGCGCGCACATCACCGAGAGCAGCTTGAGGTTGACCACAGACTCGGACACCTTGAATTCTGGATCGTCCAGCGCATCGCTCAAGATCAGCGGCTTCCGAGTGCGCACCACCTTGGCCACGATCGAGTCGGACACGCGCTCGATCGCGTCGTCGATGTTCTCTCGTGAGAGGTTACGCGCCACCTTCACGCGCAGCTCGTTGTTCTCCATCAGAATCAGGAAACCCTTGTCGGCGCGCGACACCTCGATCGCCTCGTCCATCAACGTCTCGAGGATCTGCTCCACGACGTAGGACTGGAGCAGCTTGTCGCTGAACGCTGTGAGCCGCTTGAGCAGCAGCAGCTCACGGCCGGGAACGCCGGGAAGCTCGTTGGTGTGCGAGTCCGGATCGCCTGTGTCGCCGTTTCGGGTGTTGCTGATCGCCGGAGCGGCCGCGGGGGCATCCGCCAGGCCAAACACCAGGTCCGTTCCGCCCACGTGAATGCGGTCATCCGCGGTGAGCAGGTGCTCGTCGCGCGACTTTCCGTTCACCTCGAACGGCGCGCCATGGGTGCCGACTTGATAGCGGTTGCCGTCAAAGACAATGTGCAGGGCGTTGTCCGGCACCGCCGTGTCTTCGAGGCGAATGTCGTTGTCCGATCCGCGGCCAATGCTGGTGACGCGCTTGAGGAGATTGACGGTGCGTACTTTTCCGTCAGGGGTCTTGACTGTGAGGCTGGCCATGGTCCTGCTCCGTTACTTTCCCCGGACGGGGGCATCGACGAGGGTGGTGCTGGCGACTTCGTCCTCGTGGTGAAAAAGGGCGTCGGCAACGCCCAGGGCGTAGAGCGCGTAAAAAAGCGCGCCTGAAATGATCTTGGTGTAGCGCCAGACGCTGGCCTGACCTTCGGCTTCGCGGGAGATACCCCACTCAGTGAACTCAATCCCGCCAGAAGGCGTCTGGTAGCCCGGAACCACGGTGGTGCGCGGTTTGATCAGCGCCGCCAACGCGAGATAGGCAATGGCGCTGGTGGTGGCCGCGGCGCCTTCCGACACCGCGAGCACGATTCCGAATCGGTTGCGGCCTTGTTGAAACTGGCCCGCGCCGAAGGGGAGGAAGTTCACCGCCAAGCTCCGCTTCTCCACCGTGCGCAGCGTCACCCGGCGCGACAGATCCTCGACTCGGCGACGTTGCTCTTCCGCGTCGCGGCGTGCGCGCTCTTGTTCGTCTTGATCTCGCCGCCGCATCTCCGCTTCCAGCCGCTTCTTCTGCCGGACGACGTCCAGCTCGCGCACCATGTCCTTGCGGATCTTTTCGAACGCTTTGACCGCGGGAGGAGGGACGGTGAAGGGATCGAGAGAAAAATCGGGATCCAAGCGAAGGAGTGACGTGAAGTGCCCCAACGCGTCCGAGCCTCGGCCCAGGAAGTGAGCGGAGAGAGCGGCGATCTTGTGCAGCTCCACCAGCTCGTCCTCCGCCAGCTGCCCCCGGTTGATCCGGTCCTTGGCGCGCTCCAGAGCGTTCTCGTGCTTGCCGTAGATGAAGTCATTGCGAATGCTCGCGACCTCGCGTTCCGAGCTCTGCGCGAGCGCGGCGGAGGAGAGCAGCAGCGTCGCGATCAGCGCTCTCATTCCTTCTCCAGCTGCAGGCGAAGGGGATGCGAGCTGCCTGGCTTGATCTCGACCTTGCCAGTCAGCGGTTTGAAGCCAGGCGCGGTGAGCTCATAGGAGACGGTGCGGTTGGTTTCCCCGGGCTCGAAATCCACCGTGAAGGGCTTGAGCTCCGAGACCGTCCGGGTCTCCGTTTTGGTGGCCGAGAGCACGACCTTGATTGAGCCGGCCTTTGGCTCCACCTCAACCGCAAGCCGCCCCGGCTTGGCCTGCACCAAGAGCGGGAAGTAGTTGGCCTGATCGTCCTTGATCTCCACCTCCTGCTGCCGGTCGAGACAAAAGTTGCAACCGAACGTCAGCGCATGCTTTCCGGACGCGAGCTGGAGCTGGTGCAGCTTGTCCTCGGGCGTCTTCTTACCGCC
>JBQTKE010000091.1:0-7016 GCA_052386435.1 Myxococcaceae bacterium | reverse complement strand
GATACGGCAACCGGTCAATGGTCCGTTTTCTCTTCGCCCCTCACTCCGTGGTCTCTGAACTCCAGCGTCACGACACTGCTCGACGGACGCATTCTTGTGACAGGAGGTAGTCCTCAAGAGTCCGTCTGCCGGATCCTAGACCCCGCCAACGCGCAGTGGTCGCCGACAACGCCATTGCCTGAACCCAAGAATTTTCACACCACCACTCTTTTGCCTGACGGCCGCGTCTTTCTTGTGGGTGCCACGACCTCGTTCATCTACACCCCAAGCGACCAGAGCTGGAGACCGGGTCCAGCGCTGACTGCTCCCCGAGAACACGGGGCTGCCGTCACACTGAACGACGGCAGGATTCTCATTTTTGGAGGCTATCAAGATGAGCTTGGAACCTCGGAAATCTTTGATCCGGTGACGGGGAAGATAACGAGTACTGTCCGAATGCCCAGAAAGCAGTACCAACCAGCAACGACCCTTCTTAAGAATGGGCGTGTTCTCGCCGCCGCCGGCGGAAACGCAAATCAGATGACGGGTCCCTGCGCGATCTATGACCCTGTCAGCGACCGATGGGTAGACGGACCGCCCATGGATCCTTCAAGACGGTTCGGCTTCCCACTTGTCAGACTGGAATCAGGAAAGATTCTTGCCGCGGGGGGATTCGACTCAGCCAATTTCCGCAACGGGACGCGGGTCGTGGAGCTGCTGGAATAGGACGCGGCAAATTAGATTCGGGGCTTGCGCTAAATTTTCAGCGGAAGACCCGCAGGACCCATGCATCTCGGCGGTGCCGCGCGAGCCTGCCTCCGAAGTCAGCGACGATCGAGATACCGATACAGCGCCACGCGATCTCTTCGAGGCTTGTTTCTACTCCCTAAAAACATCACGCCGATGCTTAACACGAGAGGAACGGGCAACGCGCTCGCACTGCTGCAGCCTAACGAGCCCTGGACCTCGCTGCCCGTCACGAGCGTACCAGCATCCGAACCGCCGGGAGTCGGCTGAGATACAGCGCTTCCGCCGGCGACGGTGATGTCCTGTTTCAGGACGGCCGCGTGATCGTCGTCAGCGACGTTATTCGCCGGACCAATTGCCGAAGAGGCGAAGACGGTCACGGTCGCAGCCGTGGGCGTCAGTGCAAACTCATACGTAGCAGTGCCGGCAGGCAGAGCTGTCTCTGTCGGCTGACAAAGCACCGCATCAGAGGGGACGAGGTTGTCGCTCACGGCGGCGATTGTCCCGCCCGTCACCTCCACGCATAAACCGCCGACGTTAGTCCCAGCAGGACCGCCGGCGATGGTCAGCTTGAGGTTAGCGGGCGTGTTGGCCGTGAGAGGCGGGGGCGGCTCCAGCGTTAGCGTGGAGGCAGGGGTCCCCTTATGACAGAATTTGCAGTCGAGCCCCGGCATTTTGCCGGTGAACGACGCGCTCCCCGCACCGATACCGGTTGCAAACGCGGGCGCTGGCACAAGAGAAACCGACAATGCTGTCACTGTGCCAATCAAAGCTCGCACGAAGAACTCCTAACGTGAACCTACTCAGTGCTTACGGCGGCTCAGACACAGTCCAGCGAGGCTGAAGAACGCGCAGACGCCGGGCGCTCCCAGGGCGGTGTCGCATCCGAAATTCATGTAGCCGACGATGTCTGGTTCCTTCGAACCGCCCCCCTCGCCGTCTCCTCCCCCACCCCCGCCTCCCAACATGACATCCATCTTGGTGGTCGCTCCGACATCTCCGCCCTCGCCAGTATCCGCGTTGGCCGACGCGACGGCTGCCGATAGTTTCGGTACAGCACCGGTTGGAGTCAGCGTGAACTCCAGCGTCAAAGTAGCGCCTGGAAAGTTGATGCCTCCGTTATGAACGAGCTTCCCACCTTCCACCACCAGGCTCGGTGATACGGGTGCAAGTGTCCCGTCAGTCGCGGCAATTGTGGCGCCTCCGTTTTTCGCGGGTCCTCCGGTAATTGTGAGCTGGAAGGTGGCCGCCGCCCCTGTGGTCACGCCAGTCGTTGGCGCGACGAAAGTAGCGTTGGCGGTGCCAGCTCCCCCCTTGTGGCAGAATTCGCAATTCACCGGGCCGGTGCCATCAAACGAGGCGGTTGCTCGGCCATCAGCATTCGCAAAAGCGACTGGCGCGCTGAGCGACGAGAACACGATGAGCGACTGCACAAAGCGAAGTCCGCGAGACATAGGTTCTCCCTCGTACGAAGCCAGCAAGGGCAGGGCCAGCTAGAACAACCTGAAAGCACTCGTGATGCAAGCCGGCGCGGAGGCGGCATTGACGTAACAGTGTGCACGGCAGGTGTCAGGGGACGGCTGGTCGGGGTACGTGTTTCTGCGACCTTGATATAGGCGCGCGCATGAAGAACGCGTCTTCTCCCGTCTTGGTCATTGGGTGCGGCGGCATTGGCGGCGTGGTGATTGCCGGACTGCTCGAGCAAGGCCTCTCGGTGACCGCAGTGGCAAAACGCGCCGAGATCGCGAACGCGCTCAACACCCACGGCGTTCGCGTCACAGACGAAGAGGGGCCGCGCGTGGTGCGCGGTGAGCTCACGGTTTCGGTTGACGTACCCAGCGAGCGTCCCAACGAGGGCTACGGTGTCGCCATCCTGGCGGTGCAGCCGACCCAAGTGGAGCAAGCGGCCCAGCAAGTCGCGCCCCTGCTCTCTCGCGAAGGTGCTGTGGTCTGCCTGCAGAACGGTTTGTGCGAGGAGCGCGTCGCGAAATTGATCGGAGAAGAGAAAGTGATCGGCGGTGTGGTCGCGTTCGGCGCATCGGTCACCGAGCCCGGCGTCTACGAGCGCACGTCCGCGGGTGGTTTCACGCTGGGACGGCTCTCCGGTTCTGAAGACGAGCGGCTTCGGGAGCTCGCTCGCGTATTGGAAGCCATAGGTCCGGTGGAGTTCACGCGAAACCTTCGCGGCGCGCGCTGGAGCAAGTTGGCGCTCAACTCCGCCATCTCCTCGCTGGGAACGATTGGCGGAATGCGATTGGGCTCGTTGCTGGTGCACCGCTTCGTGCGTCGGCTCGCGTTGGAGATCATGACCGAGGCGGTGCTCGTCGCTCAGGCGGAAGGCGTCTCGCTCGAGAAGATCTCCGGCACGGTGGATCTCAATTGGCTCGCGCTTACCGATTCGGAGCGCAAGCAGATGGGCTCCCCTTCCCTGCTCGCAAAACACAGTCTCATCCTCGCGGTGGGCGCACGTTACCGCCGCTTGCGCTCGTCGATGCTTGCCGGGATCGAACGCGGTCGCGAGCCGCCGGTCGATTTTCTCAACGGGGAGATTGTCGAGCGAGGCGCGCGCCACCACATCGCCACGCCCGTGAACGCTGCCGTACAGGCGTTGATTCACGGCATCTTCGCGAAGCGTCATCGCAGCGCGCTGGAGACCCTCCGCGCGCTTTACGAGCAGACTCGGACGGGCACCACCGCTGAAGCGGCCTGATGCTTCGGACGAAGTGAGGCGGAAAAGAAGAAGAACCTCACGCGCCGCAGCTGGACCGACTACGCCGAAGTGATTGGGCTGCTCAAAGTCACAACGGAAGAAATCCTCGAAGAGCTGACCGCTTTCGCGGACGTGGCCGAACCGATGATCCACGGGTCGCTCCTTCCAGATGAGATGAGCTGAAAGCGCCTTACTGGCCGTTCTCGAACGAAATAAGCGCCTCCTTCGGGGGAAGCGCCACAATCGCTAAGGATGTTGGCGACTTGGTCGGGGCTCCTTTCGCCCGGCCCCATTGAGACGGCCGTGCCCCCGTGCTAGGTGCCCTCGTCGTCAAACGGACTGAAGGAGCGCACGTGACGTCGACGCGCAGCGAGATCGAAGTTTCCTACGACGTATCCAACGAGTTCTTCCGGCTCTGGCTGGACGAGCGCATGCACTACACCAGCGCGGTCTTCGAGAAGGACTCGGAGACGCTGGAGCAGGCTCAGGTGAACAAGAGCCGCTGGCTCTACGAGTTCGCCGAGATGAACCCGGACAAGCGGGTGCTCGACATCGGCTGCGGCTGGGGCGCGAACCTGGAATACATGGTGACCCGCGGCGTGAAGACGGCGCACGGCATCACGCTCTCCACCGCGCAGCACGACGAGATCAACGCGCGCAAGCTCCCCGGCGTAAAGACTTGGGTGGTCGACTACAAGGACTTCGTTCCCCAAGAGAAGTACGACGCGCTGGTGTCGATCGAGATGATCGATCACCTCTGCTCCCCCGCGCAGGCCCAGGCGGGCATGGCGGTGGAGCTCTACCGCTCGTATTTCAAGAAGCTGGCGCAGTGGGTGAAGCCGGGCTCGTACTTCGGCTTCCAGGCTATTCTGCGCAACCGCGTCCCGCGTAACCGCAGGGACCTAGAGGATCTCAAGTTCACCGCGGACGTCATCTTCCCAGGCGGTCTCAACCCGCGCCTCGAAGAGCTGGTCGCCGCGGTCAATCCTTGCTGGGAAGTGGTGCAGCTCAACACCCGCCGCTTGGACTACGGCAAGACCACGGGCGAGTGGCTGCGCCGTATGCGGATGCACGAGAAGAAGATCCGCACGCAGTGGGGCGACCAAGTGTTCGACGACTATGATCGCTATCTCTCCACCTGCGTCCGCGCGTTCGCGAACCACTGGTCGAGCGATGTGCAGATGAAACTGCGCCATATCGGCGAGTAACGGCTTCCGCGTCACACAGGACAGACGCTCGCTGCATGATCTCCCAGCGGGCGCCTTGACTTTTCAATCCTGGGAAAGCGCGGATGTTTGTACTCACCACATGAGTAAAAGCATCCGCGCATTCACCACCCACGTTCGCCGAAACAGCCGGCGCACGACGAGAGCCAGTCATTTTGCAGCCCCGCCGGCCCGAAATCAGCAGAGGCCGGTGGAGAAGGCGTCCGAGTAGATCCCTTTCCCTCACTCGCCGCATGACCTCGCAGCGAGCCTCTGATCAACTCGGTTACTGCATGAACGCTTGCTTCGTCGCGGCGAGCAGCGGGTTCTCTCCGGTCGACGGGTTGGTACAGCCGTAGTTGATCACCCAGAGGATGGTGCCGCCGTAGCCGTTGGCCTTGGTCCAGGCGCCCTTCGCGGCGATCGACCGTTCATCCTCGTAAGAGAGGAAGCCACCGGTGGAGTAGCCGGAGCCAGGGCTGAAGCCGCCCGGGAAGCTCAGGTAGCCAATCTGCGCGGCGTTGTCCCAGACGTAATTTCCAGGCTTGGCCTCAAGATACTTGGCGACGCGCGAGTAACGCCACTCGATGTCATCCGCCTGATATATGCCCTGGACAGACTGGTTCGGACCAGTGTTGGACGGGCCGTAGTTCAGGCCGCCAAACCCAATGCCCATGCCCAACTTGGCCTTGGGTACTCCGACCGCAGCGTATGCCGCTAGGGACGACGCGACGGACGTGGGGTGGGTGGGGCTTTCACCGGTCAGCGCGCCGGTGTGCCACGTGGTCCATCCCGGCCACGGACCGGACATGCCGATGCCGTAGCTCATCAGGCTGATCTGATCGACGTACGGGTGCACCGCCGCGAAGAAGGTCTTCTCCGCCGCGCTCAAACCGTTGTTCACGTTCACGGGGAACACGGGAAGCGTGATGATCAGGTTCGGGCGCTGCGCCCGCAGATCCTTCACCAACGCCAGCCAGTCGTTGTGGTTGATGTTCTCTTCCCAGTCGAGGTCCACGCCGTCCATGCCGGTGTCGTCGATGAAGGCGAGGATGTTTCGTACGAACGCGGCGCGGTTTCCGGCGGAAGATCCGCTGGCGAAGTTCACGCCTTCACCCACGCCGCCCAGCATCAGCACGGTCTTCTTGCCCGCCGCGTGGGCTCGGTTGGACAAGTCCTTCGCTCGGACCACGCCGTTGGTGGCGTTGCTGTCCAGCGCCTGGGTCACCGTGCCACCCGCGCCCACCGTGGCACGGCCAACCATCAGGTGGGTCATCGCGCTGAAGTCGATCTTGTCGTGGGGGAGTTGGTCCGGGAACCAGCCGGCGTAGTACGCGGAGACGAAGAGCTTGCCGGTCGTCGTAGATCCGCCACCGCCCGTGCTGCCGCCGCCAGTCGAGCCGCCATCGGTGTTACCTCCACCGGTGCTGCCACCGTCCGTGCCGCCAGGCGTCCCCGCATCAACCACGGGAGGCGTGGTCGTGCCACCGCCCCCACCATCGGTCGTTCCTCCGCTCGGCTTGGACGGATAGAGCGCCGAGGTCGGGACAATCTCTTTCGCTTGCTGAGCGCTCGACCAACGCATCTGCACGGTCGCGCCACCGCTGCCCTCGAAATACTCGACCAGGATCGAGACCGGCTGGCTGGCCATCAGCGAGATCTGACCGGAGTACTCAGTCACCGGACGCTGCCACATCTGATCGATGATCCGCTGCCCGTTCACGGTGAGGCGCACGCCATCATCGGTGTTCAGGAAGAACGTATAGGTCCCCGAATAACGAGGAACCACAAAACCAGACCACCTCACGGAGAAGGTGTCAGCGTCAATGTTCGACGCCGGCGATCCGTTCTTCCAATCGAAATTGATGTTTGGATCAACGCGGGTGAGCTTCTGTTTGGTGAAGTTCTCAGTGTTGTAATACGTGCCGTTCAGACCCGTTCCGGCGGTGAGATCTCCCTCGACGGTCCCGGTGCTTCCTGACTCGTCCGTGAGGCCGACCGCGTTCTGCTCCTCGCCTGATTGCTGCTTTCCACAGCCGTTCAGCCCTGCCAACAAAGCCACGCTCAGCGCGACCAACGTGTTTCGCCAAACAGATTTAGATCCAAGACACACGGGGACCCCCAAGTCCGTTCAACAGGTGAAAGACAGACATCAACTGGCAGCTTGAATTGACTCGATTTGAACAAGACGATGCCCACGGGATCGGGTCATGTCGATGTGGAAGCCGCTCTCACCCGGCAGGCGTGTCGCAAAGACAGATACAAATGCACGCAGGGCTGCCTGTTGGGGCCAGGCGGACCCGCCCACTGTCTGTGAATGAAGAAATGTCGCTCTAAACGGCACAGCGGCGGTGGGCTTCCGAGAGGAGAGCCCA
>JBQTKE010000090.1:0-5323 GCA_052386435.1 Myxococcaceae bacterium | reverse complement strand
GTTCCGCAGAGTGTAAGAGTGTAAAGCCTGACCCCGTTAGCTCACGGGCTGGCGCTTGAGGAGCCAGGCTTCGACCTTGTCGAGCTCTTCCTGCAGACCGGGCCCCGCCGCGCGGTAGCGCTCCGCGGCCTCTGTGGCCAGACGCAACGGTCGAACCTTCTCACCCGTCGCCCAGTACGCGCGCGCGAGGGTGAACTCGAGATCCGCCCTCACCAGGGCGTCCTTGTTGGAGACGAGCTTGAGGCCACGCTGCAGCGACGTCAGCGCCTTCGCGTACCAGCCCAGCGCCAAGTAGAGCTTACCCAGTCCTGCCAGCGGCGCCGCCAGCTGCGGGGCTTTCGGCCCGACCCCCTTCTCCAGCGTCTTCACGACTCGCGTGTACTGGTTGTGCGCTTCATCCAGCCTGCGCGCATTGCTGAGCGCGTCGGCGTAGCGGGTGAGCGCGACTAAGAACTCCGGATCCTCAAAGCGCTGCTCGTGCTCGTACACCACCAATGACTGACGGAAAGTCTTCGCCGCCTCCGCATGCAGCCCCAGCTTGGACTCGAGCAGACCGATCTGCACCAGCGCACGAGAGACAGCAGGATCCTGCGCGCCGTTTCCTTCCAGCGCCGGCCTCAGAGCGCCGCGCATCGCAGTGAGCGCCTCCGCCGTCTTCCCTTGCCTCACCAGACAACGCCCACGCTGCGCGAGGTTTCCGGGCGCCTCCGCGCCGTAGAGCTTCACGGCGAGCTTGAGCGCCTCATCGTTCAGCGTGCACGCTTCGTCCACCTTCCCCGCGCGCTCGCGTGCTTCGGCGAGCAACGTCAGCGCCTCCCAACCCTCCTCCGTGCTCTGCGGCGGCAACAACCCCCGTGCCTTCTGAGCGCTCTGCGTCGCGCGCGCGTCCTCGCCCTTGGCGAACGCGACCTTCGCGCGCTGCAATTCAATGCGCGCCTGCCAGACATTCCCCTGCGGTCCGCGCTCACCCAACGCCGACGCCAAGCGCAGCCAGCGCTCTGAATCGACGACCTTCGAGGGCGGCTGCAGCTTCGAGAGCTCCAGCGCCGCACGCGCCGCGGTGGCGTCGTGTCGACCTGCTTGCGCTGCCTCCAGCGCTGAGAAGTAGAGCGCCTCCGCGTCCGCCGGCTTGGTCCGTTGTTGCAGCTCCGCCTGAGCGAAGAGCGCGTCAGCCAAAGTCGCCTTGTCCCCCAGCGCCTGCGCCGATCCGAGCGCCGCGCTGGTCCACTTGGTCGCGCGCTCCGTTTGTCCCAGCTGCGTCCAGGCTCGAGCATGCGCGAGTGAAGAATAGACGCGATCCGCCTCGACACGTCGGGCGGGATCCAACGGCCGCTCTGGGAAGGCGGCGCGGACCTTGGGATCTCTGCAGTCCACGGGAGAGGCGAGCGAACGCGCCAGCTGCGCCAGCCCCGCCGAATTCTTCGCGTTGGGATCATCCGCCGCGTTCAGCAGCGCCGCGAGCGGAAGGAGGCGCCTGTCCAAGCACGTCCCCCACTTCTCCACGCTCTCCGCCGCGATCACGTCCGTGGAGGTCAGCGCCTCCTGCGCCGAGCAGTGGGCTTTGCGCTCCTCTCGCCAGGTCTGCGCGAACTCATCCAGCAGTGTGCTCAACCTCTGCCGTTCGGGCGCGTTCTTCGGCAACGACTCAATCAGCTTGTCGCGCTTGGCGGGCCAGAGGGCGTTGACTTGAACCAGGCCGCAGGTGTCGTTCGACGACGAAGAAATTTTCGCGGTGATGCCGGCGATGATCAGCACGCCCACCACCGTTCCAGCAGCGGCGCCCATCACGGCACGCGGGTGCTTGCGGTAAATCGGCACTCGGCAGGCGCGGCCAATCGCGCTGAGCAATACCTCCATACGGGGGTAGCGCGCAATCGGCGCGGCGGCGAGCCCCCGCTCCAGCACGCGCTGCATACTTTGTTCGACGATTTTGCTCGGCGGTTCGGAATGCCGAAGCGCTTCGCGAAGCGCGTAGCAGAAGCTGTACTGATCCGCCAAAGGACCCGCGGGGATCTTGCTGCGCTGCTCAGGTGCCAAATACGGCGCGCCACGCGGTTGCGACGCTTGCTTCGCGAGCCGCAACTCCAGCTCTTCCGGCGTCAGCTTCTCCGCCACAGCGTTCTGCGCGGGCGGCTTCGCTTCCTGCAACCCCGTAAGGCCGAAGTCGAACACGCGCACGTCACCGTCCGCGTTGACCAGCACATTGTCCGGACGGAAGTCGCGGTGAAGCACGCTGGCCACGTGGGCCGCGGCGAGCCCTTGTCCCGCTTCCAAGAATTTCTCGACGATGGCATTCCAGGTCCGCTTCTCCGCACCCAGCCAGTCCGCCAACGTCTGACCCGCGGGCGGGTCCATCACGATGTACGGGCGGTTCTCGAACATCCCGTAGCCGTAGACGCAAAGGATGTTTCGATGCGGCGTCTTCGCCAGCGCTTCGCTCTCGCGCTGCAACCTGCGGAAGCGCTGCGCGTCGAATGCATTGGCCGCGCCTGTCTTGAGCAGCTTGAGCGTGAGCGTACGCTCCGTCTTCGCGTCCCGAACCAGAAAGACGTCGAACGACGCGGTGGAGGGACGGGATTCCAGGATCGCGAAGCGCCCGATCAGCTCGACGCGCGGCATCGGCTGGGTCACCCAGGGCTTGGCATCCGACAAGTCGACGTTCGGCGAACGATCCACGGCGTGCCTTCCTGGACGGGCCTCAGTGGCCGGGGATCGTTAGTCTTGACGGAACCCCCGAGTCAACGGACCCGCTACGCCTTTCGGCTGCGACGTCGAGTCACGGTGAGCACTGCCCCCAGCAAACCGAGCAGGCCGCCCTCCATGCCGGTTGCGTCACAACCTCCCACCGCATCCGGAAGCATCTCTTCGCGGTGTGCGGTGCCGCCGTTCGGGGCGGCGGGAATGCCCGTGCTCGAGGCCTGTCCTGGTGCGGTGGTGTCACCTTCAATGCCCGTGTTGACGGGGTTGGCGGGCGCGACTCCCGGAATGGGCGTAGGCGTTGCCGCGGCGACACATTTGGCCACCAGGTCCATGTACTTGGCGAAGTCCCAGAAGCGGCCGGGATCGCTGTGCGCCGACGCACCGCCACAGCCGCCCAGGCGGTTCACATAGGCGCGGTCATCGCTGCAGAGCACGCGCGAGGCGTTCGCGGAAGGGATGTTGCCGTGACCGAAGATGTGCTTGCGATCGACGGGGATGCCGTACTTCTTGGCGATGGCGCAGACGAGCTGAGACGACACGCCGTACTGCTTGGAGAAGTTGCCCGCACCGCCGCCGTCCTGCTGGCCTGCGAAGCCCTCGTGCTCAATGCCAATCGAGGTCGCGTTGAAGTACGCGTGCCCGCCGTGCCAAGCGGTGTTGGCCTCGTTCACCATCTGCGCGATGTGCCCGTCACTGGCGCGAATCACATAGTGGGCGGACGCCTGGCGAGCCGCGTTCTGGAAGACCTGAACCGCGCCCGCGTAGCTGCCTTCGATGTCGTGGATGACCACGTAACGGACAGTCTCGTTTCCGTTGCGGCCCACGCTGTAATTCGTGGCCGCGGCGGGGATGAACTGAATAGGCGGGTACTCACCGGCGGCGAGCCCCTGCTTGACTTGCATCGGGCGTGGCTCGCCCAGCAACTCCAACCGCTCTCCATCTTGCGTGGTGATCTCGAAGCCGTAGCGGCGCAGAGCGTTCAGCTCTTGCCGAGCGAGCGAGGCGGCGTCTCCCTCTGGCTCCAACCCAACCAAGCGAATCGCCGCCTCGACAAAGTGCGCGTCGTCCCGACCGCCGGCTTCCTGCGCGTAGTCGCAAAGCAGCGCGGCGGAAGCCTCGATGTTCAGGCTGAGATCAGACGCGACGTCGCGCTCGGAGCGTCCAATCCGGAGCGCCGCGCGCTGAAGTTGCTCCGCGTCCAAGTGCATCAGGCCGAAGGTTTCACTGTGGGCGTGGCCATCACCTTGCGCCTCGCCGGGGAAGTTCTCGGTGCCACGCGCCTCATCCGGCGTGACGCCTTCAAGCAGTGCCCACTTGCCGGAGGGCTCAGCCCACGCCGGTTGCGGGGCCACAGCGTCCGCGGACTCGAAGCGACCTTGCTGGTACGCGACCGCCATCAGTAGATCCAAAGGGACGCCGTACGTCTCGCTGGACGCGCGCAATGCATCGTTGCGAGGACCGGGAAGCGCTTGAGGTCCCAGGCCGTCGGAAGAAGCACCGCATGCAGCGCAGAGGACCATCGCGGCGAGCACGCCGTTGAGGGCTTTCATGGGCGGGCACCTTCTCTCGGCCCTTCGCTCGGTGGAAGGGCTTTTCGCCCTCAGTGGCGCGTCATGGTTTCAGACCTACATGGCTGTCGCAACCTGTCGCCAAAAACTTGCGGGGTTGGCGGATGGAGAGAACATGCTGCGTCATGGACTCCTTCTCCGCCAGCGCGTCCGCCACCTTCTTTTATATGTCCCATGCGGTGGTCGCGGTCGACACGACGCAGGTCACGCAGACGTCGGGAACGAAGAATTTGAGCCTCTCCGCGGAAGGTGTGCGCGTGAGTTACCGCGGACCGAAGGCTTCGCGGCGCTAGCTGAACGCCGACCCTGCGTTGACGACCGCGTGAGCCTCGGTGACCGCGAGCAGACCCCTCTCTCGTGCGTTCCGCGGTTGGCGTCAGAGCGAACGGAACGCTTTCTTCGCCGCTTCGAGCGTGTGCGTCACTTCTGCTTCACCGTGCGCGAGCGAGATGAACGCGGACTCAAACTGCGACGGCGGCAGGTACACGCCCTGACTCAGAAGCGAGTGGTAGAACCTCGCGAAGCGCTGCGTGTCGGATTTCTTCGCGGACGCATAGTCGAAGACCGGATCGCCGGTGAAAAAGAGCGTCCACATGCTGCCGACGCGGTTGAGCGTGACCGGGACTCCCGCACTGCGCGCTTCCGCCACGATTCCGTCGGTGAGCTTGCGTCCGGTTTCTTCGAGGCGCTGATACACGTTCGGCTTGGCCAGCTCTTTCAAACAGGTGATGCCTGCCGCGACCGCGAGCGGATTTCCGGAGAGTGTTCCCGCTTGATAGATGGGCCCTTCGGGAGCGATCTTCGACATCAGATCTTTGCGCCCGCCGTACGCACCGACGGGAAGTCCGCCGCCAATTACCTTACCCATCGTGGTGAGGTCCGGCGTCAACCCAAGCAGCTCTTGCGCACCGCCTTTGGCAAGACGGAAGCCGGTCATGACTTCATCGAGGATGAAGATCGCACCGTGCTTCTTGCACAGCGCCTGCACGCCCTGGAGAAAGCCCGTGCGCGGGATCAACACGCCCATGTTTCCGACAACGGGTTCCACGATGACC